>JABMQA010000718.1 GCA_013203545.1 Bacteroidota bacterium | reverse complement strand
TTCACCGAAACATTCTTCTTCATCGTTTTCTATACCCTGATGGCATTTTTCATCCAGGCCATTGTTAATCATAAATTTCTTGGATATACGCTTGTCATCCTATTCTTCATCATTATCGACATCTTTCCTGAATGGGGTTGGGATCACAGTTTGTTAAGTTTTGCCGAGGCTTCGTTAGGAACATACTCGGATATGAATAAATACGGGCATTTCCTCAACCCCTTCACCTGGGAAAATATCTACTGGTTCGGATTTTCTACCCTGTTTTTTGTTCTATCAGTGTTTGTTTCAGCAAGAGGAACTGATAACCTTCTTAAACAACGGATTAAATCTGGGAGATATAAGTTGACACGCCCGATCCTGATATTGGCCTTTTCCTCCTTCATGCTGTTTTCGTTATCAGGATGTTACATCTACTACAACACCAATGTCCTGAACGATCACACAACAGAAAAGGATATTGATCAATTCAAGGCTGATTACGAAAAAGCACTAATTCAGTTTGAATACATCCCTCAACCAACGATCACTGATGTGAATCTAAACGTTGAAATTTATCCGCATGAAAGAAATTTTCAGGCTAAAGGTGTTTATTCCTTAAAAAACAGGACTGATCAGCCAATAGAAAACATTCATATCCAAAATTCCATCAACCCGGGAATAGAACTGCGCAGGGTTCAATTTGATGGTGGGGCCATGGTCAAGCATCAATATCCCGAATTTAATTATTCTATCTATACACTAAATCAGTCCTTAGCGCCCGGTGATAGTATAAAAATGGAATTTGAAATTGATTTCACAACCCGTGGATTTGTTGATAATTTCTCAAATACCGATGTGGTTTACAACGGCACTTTCTTTAATAACTACTATTTCCCAAAAATCGGATACAACAGTAATTATGAGTTGGATAAAGACAAAAAAAGAAAAAAGCACGGACTGGCTCCCAAAGAAAGAATGCTGCCGAGAGATGACATGCGTGGCCGCACAAATCCGGTATTTGGAAATAATCAATCACACATAAATTTTGAGATCGTTGTCGGAACTTCAGGAGATCAGATTGCCATTGCGCCCGGATATCTGATCAAATCATGGGAGGATAACAACAGAAACTATTTTCGATACAAAATGGATGTGCCCATCTTTAATTTCTACTCCATTGTATCGGCCGAATATGAAATAATGAAAGACAGCTGGAATGGTGTAAACCTGGAGATATATTATCATAAAGAACATGACTATAATCTTGACAGGATGATGAACTCCATGAAGAAATCGCTGGAATACTACAGCAAGTCATTCGGTCCCTACCAGTACAGACAGTTACGTATTATGGAGTTTCCGAGATATGAGGTTTTTGCACAATCATTTGCCAATACCATCCCTTTTTCTGAAGGAATAGGATTTATCATGGACGTGGACAACAGCGAATATGATACGCCATTTTATGTTACGGCACATGAAGTGGGGCATCAATGGTGGGCCCATCAGGTGTGTGAAGCCAATACAAAGGGAGCCACATTTTTAAGTGAATCCATTACACAATATTCAGCCATGATGGTCATGAAACACAGTCATCCAGAGGAGGAGATGCAAAAATTCTTAAGGTATGAATTGGATAAATATCTTAGAGGCAGGGCAGGAGAAGAAAAGAAAGAGTTGCCATTGATGGATGTGGAAAACCAAGCTTATATACATTACAACAAGGGTTCGGTGATTATGTATGCATTTCAGGATTACGTTTCGGAAGATAGTGTGAATATTGCTTTGCAGAGATATCTGAATGAATGGAAATTCAGGGATGACCTTTATCCGACTTCAGCGGATTTATTAAAAGAGTTCAGAAAAGTAACCCCGGACAGCTTACAATATTTGATTACCGACTTTTTTGAAACCATTACCTTTTATGAGAATAAAGTTGAAACTGTAGATGTGGAGCAGGTTGAGGAAAATAAATACCGGGTGACGCTTTCCATTGATTCACAAAAATTCAGGGCAGATAGTCTGGGTAAGGAAACTGAAATCGCAATCAATGATTGGATCGACATCGGGGTATATGCAAAGGATAAAGATGGCAAGGATAAGCTTGTTTATCTTAAAAAACATAAAATAGACAATCCCATGAAAATGATTTCAGTTGAGGTTTACGAAAAGCCTGTGAGTGCCGGCATTGATCCGCTAAATAAATTAATCGACCGGCATCCTGATGACAATGTGAAGTCTGCTGAAGGGATTTAGTCTGGTTGTTTAGCCAACAAATTAAACTGCAAACATAAATAATCAATTTTATGCGTACTGAAATTTGAGTGCTTTTTTCTCCTGTTCGATAGCATTTTTTGTGTCACCCTTGTAGGAATAATACACTTCAAAACTTAAATGTTTATAAATTGATTTATCGTTTTACCTAAAAGATCATTCTCGATGGAGTGAGAATCTGACATTGTCGTTAATAGTTAAATCGATTTTCATAATTTTTGCATTGGATACAAATAATTGAAAAATCAAATCTAAATATCATTTTTAGACAGCTTCAAAGGAAAAAGCACACAAACCAAATTATATTCGCAGTAACAGGTTATCGTCGAATTTAGAAAGAAATTGAGGATGTTTAATGATTCGACCCTCTTATGTAATGGGTTGGTCAGTTTGGTAATTTAAAAGCCTGAATTATATATTTTGCGTCATAATTTATACCCATGCGCCATAATTACAATGGCTTCCCCAAACTTGATACCATTGACTTCATAGGTGATTGGTCATGCGTCATCGTTTTACGGTACTTTGTATCGTTCAAAACATGTTAAATTTTACAACATAGAAATCATGAAAACACGAATCAATTTTTTAGACAATTTACGGACATTCTTAATTTTCCTGGTGATTGTACTACACGCGGGAATCGTTTATGAACCCATCCTTGAAAATGTATGGATTGTCAGTGATCCCGATAAAAACAGTTCAATAGGTCTCATACGCATGTACCTGGATCTGTTTGTGATGTTTATCCTGTTTTTTATTTCTGGCTATTTCATACCTTATTCAGTAAAAAGTAAAACAGGCTGGAGTTTTCTTAAATCCAAATTCAAAAGAATTATGATCCCCTGGATTGTTGCTGTCTCTACTTTAATACCTGCCTATAAAGCAATTTTCCTGGTTTCAAGGGGCATGCCGCAGGAGGAATGGTTTTCATATTTCCACCTTTTCCAGAGAACAGGTGGGGACATGGCTTTCTTTGCTGATAATCCGGCTCAAAACTGGCTATGGTTTTTACCTGTTTTGTTTTTATTTCAAGTCGTGTATTATGTTTTATCAAAAACCAATTTACTGTCCATAAAGATTTCTTTAAAAACAGGTGTGGTTTTAACCTTTATAATCGGGCTTATCTATAGTTTGGTTATTTCGTCTGCCGATCTCAGGGGTTGGTTTCATTCCCCGATCCTTCATTTCCAGAGAGAAAGATTGCTGATATATTTCATGGCCTTTCTTTTGGGCTCTTTGTGCAATAAACTCAACGTATTTGAATCGAACAGGAAAAACAGGAAATATTATATTTTATCGAATGTGGTTTTAACAATCTCATTGGGTGTTTTTACTATAACCGCTTTGAACTTCTTTTTCAATATGATCGATCCCGGAAGAAATTACTTCCTGGTTTCTATGTGGGTTGACAGGATTTCATATTACGTTTCAGTGCTCCTGTCCATGCTAAGTTTCCTGTACATTTTTATTCATGTTTTCAGGTTCAGTTTCAGCAAAAGCAGCAGGATAATGAGTGAACTGAATAAAAATTCATATGCCGTTTACATCATACATGTGGTTGTTATTGGGCTTATTGCACTAGCGCTGTTAAACCTACATATCCCTGCATTTCTTAAATATCTTATCCTTACAATCCTTACTTTTGTTGTCAGTAATTTCATTGTGTATGCATACAGAAGAATATTCCAAATAATGCTATCAAAGAATATTATAACGATAGCCATACCGGTTGCAGCGGTACTTCTAACCATCGCTATTTACGTTAAGCAGGCAAGCTCATCAGTGGAAAATGTACCACCAATAATTCCACAAGCAGAATTGTCAACACCCACCGTAGGGCTCCATATGGCTGCCATACAGGGGAATCTGAAAGCCATCAGGCAACACATTAAGGCAGGGTCTGACCTGAATGAAACAGAACCATCGGGTGGCTCCAGTCCGCTGATTTCTGCAGCAGTATTTGGGAATACTGAGATAGCCCTGGCTTTGATAGAGGCAGGTGCGGATGTTAATTTCAAAAACAATGAGGGATCGACCCCTCTTCACTCCGCAGCCTTTTTTTGCCGTACGGAAATCGTTGAAGCCCTGCTAGCCAATGGGGCTGATGCAACCATAGAGAACAATGCCGGCTCGACTGCCCTGGAATCGGTTGCTGTTCCCTTCGAACTAGTCAAAGGTATTTACGACTACTTCGGCAGTACGCTGGGGCCACTGGGACTGGAACTTGATTACGAGCAAATTAAAACAACCCGTCCCTTAATTGCAGAGATGCTGCAATAATTGTAACTCTAAAATTAAAAATAAATATTGTAATCAATAAAACAAGAATTGATGAAAACAAAAAAAGTATTACTGGCAGGTGCCACAGGTTATTTGGGAAGGTATGTTGCTTCTCATCTATTGGAAAAAGGTTACGATACACGATTAATTGTTCGTAATGCACAAAAAGCTCAATTTAATTCAGATTCTTTTGAAATATTTGAAGCGCAAGTTACACAGCCTGCTACCTTAAAAGGAGTGTGTGAAGATATCGATACTGTGATAAGTACAATAGGGATTACAAAGCAGAAAGATGGGCTAACATACATGAGTGTGGACTTTCTAGCAAATATGAATTTACTGGAGGAAGCCAAAAAGAATGGTGTAAGAAAATTCATCTATGTATCAGCTTTGAATGGTGAAAAGCTTAACAGATTAAAAATAGCCCTGGCAAAAGAATTGTTTGTTGATGAACTGAAGAAGTCAGGATTGGTTTATTGCATAATCCGTCCAAATGGGTTTTTCTCCGACACGACCGAATTCTTAAAAATGGCCAAGAAGGGGACCGTAAATTTATTTGGTGATGGCAGTTATAAAATGAACCCAATTCACGGTGAAGATTTAGCCGCTGTTTGTGTTGATGCCATTGCTTCCAATGCTGTAAAAATAGAGGTAGGTGGCCCTGAAGTTTTAACACATAATGAGATAGCTAAATTAGCTTTCAAAACACTGGATAAAAAACCCAGAATTAAATACATGCCTGGTTGGTTACGAAAACTGGTCATTTGGATGATGCGAACATTTACTTCATCTAAAACTTATGGACCAATTGAATTTTTTATGACCGTGTTGGCCATGGATATGATTGCTCCTACTTTCGGAAAGCATACTTTAAAAGATTACTTTGAAGAAGTCCATCAAAATATGAATGATGAAAAGGGAATTAAACATTAAAATATTCCCGACATGAAAATAATAATTCTTGTAATAGCAATTTCTTCATTTTTATGCGTCAGCTGTAATTTCGATTCTTCCAGTCAATACACCTACCGGCAGCCTGAAATCATTAATGA
Source organism: Bacteroidota bacterium (assembly GCA_013203545.1). Classification (GTDB taxonomy): domain Bacteria; phylum Bacteroidota; class Bacteroidia; order Bacteroidales; family 4484-276; genus JABMQA01. The sequence goes on along the minus strand of JABMQA010000718.1, from coordinate 2,182 downwards.
TGGGTTTGAAATCGGAAGCTTTGCTGAGGTTAGTATCGACTCAACATTAATTATTAAGGCAGTGAATGAAATACTCAGAGGCAGGTATAAAGAAGTGCATTCTATGCTTATCTTCAAGGATGGCAAGCTGGTATTTGAAGAGTATTTTAAGGGTCCCAAATACAAATGGGATGGTGTCGATTATCACGGCGAATTAGTGATCTGGGACAGGTCTATGTTACACTGTATTCATTAAATAGTGCTTTGATGATGGTTTTTTCTGCTACTGAAATGATCTTTGCAGGTGTAGATCCTAATAATATAAGATTCAATCGAACGAATTGTTTTGATGTAGGAATTGAATGTGGAGGCTGGGGTAAGATTGTCTTAGAACTAAGTATTGAAGATAAATAGGTAGGATAATATTTCTAAAAAGTGGAGCTCTTAATACGGCTCTCCATAATATATATTTACTAAAATGAAAAAATTTCTGTTTTCGATGCAACCTTCAAATGATTTGGGATTACTTGCCCAATCTTTACCCATTGCACGGGAGTTAAGAAATAGCGGACACCGGATTATCTTTTGCAATCCTGCAAAAACCCCATCTAAAGTTATCTCTAAGGCCGGTTTTAAGAATCATCACCGGGGATGGCCTTTGTATTCGACACTAACAGGTGATATCCGCTTTATCAATTTTTTTAGAATGATCGGTACCATGCACTTGAAGCGTGATTTGGATATCCTTTTATGGTACTTTAAGCATGTAAAGAAAAACAGTACATCCGAAATCTGGAATTTCGACCACTATATGTTTTTAATGGGAATGTGTAATGAAAAGTATACCCGGGCTATAGTCAAAACCATGTCAAAAATGATAGTTAAACATAAGCCGGATGCCGTATTGAACTATTGGAACCCTTTTATGAGCATAGCGGCAAGAATTAACAAGACACCCTTGATTTCGGTAATACAAGCTGATACACATCCGCATAGTAAAGGATTTATATGGTGGAAAGAGCCTCCAATTGATTTACCAAAACCTGTGCAAGCAGTGAATAAGATTTTGTCTGAAAATCAGTTAAAGTCTATCCAATCGATGAATGAATTATCACCTGGTGATTTAACCCTGGTATTAGGGATACCCGAAACAGATCCTATTCCTAACACAGAAAACACTAATTATATCGGTACATTATTGATGAATCAGGAAAATGATAAATTACCAAACTGGATATATAATTTGCAGAGGGATAAGCCTGTTATTTGGCTATATCCTGGCAATGTTCGTTACATTTCAGGCCACGATAGTCCTTTCGATGGTTTAGTAATCCTTCAGGCCTGTATCGAAGCATTAAGGAATTTAGATGTTCATGTTATTGTTTCAACCGGACATCACAAGCTACCGGAGGATATTCTTCCATTACCGGCTAATTTCCGGCATACCCCTTTTGTTCCTGGCCTTGCCATGGCCAAATATTGTGACCTCATGATTCATCACGGCGGATATGGTTCATGCCAAACGGGTTTATTTGCAGGTACGCCTGCAGTTATTATCCCAACTTTTTCAGAACGTGAGAGTAATGCGCGACGTATTGCTGCAACAGGAGCTGGAGATATTGTGCTTCCTCTTGCATGTTCTTCTGGGAAAAATAAAAAGGTTAATTTTGAAGAATTAAAAAGCAAGATAAAACTTATACTGGAGGATGAGTCATACAAGGTAAATGCAAGAAAAATTAGTGAAAAAATAAAAAAATATGGAGGGGCATATGAGGCCAAAACCCTGATAGAAAAGTTTATGAATACTTTGGATTAGATCGAAAGAAGGAATTATCAAATGAAAATAACTGATATTTTAAAACACTCGCAAAGACCAGGTTTGTATGAATCCGGAAATGCCGTTATGTGGACGGATCCTCATATTTCAAAGCAATTACTTGACATCCATTTAAATACAGGTATTGATCTGGCAAGTCGTAAAATCTCAACGATTAAGCATACCATTGACTGGATTCTTACGCAAACAAAGAAGAAGCAATTGAAAATACTGGATCTCGGATGCGTACCGGGTTTATATGCTGAAATTATTGCTAAAAAAGGACATCATGTAACCGGCGTCGATTTTTCAGAAAATTCCATAAAATATGCACAAAGAGAAGCAAAAAAGAAGGGTCTGAATATCACCTATTTAAGCAAAAACTAC
>JABMQA010000717.1 GCA_013203545.1 Bacteroidota bacterium | reverse complement strand
GCTCCTGCCCCTTCACCAACAAAAACAGATTTCCCTGTTCCTGTTTGCCAGATATGGCCTGCTATATCCAATACAGCTCCTGGCGAAGAAGTACCAATACCAACATACCCATCATCATAATAAATGGTGTCAGCATTTTCCCCCCAAATGCCTGTATCGCCACTTGATTCTGAATACAGGGCGTAAGGCACCGAAAGCAATTCAGAAGTACCTATAGAAACATAAGTACCATCACCAATGGGATCTATTTCAATTTCAAGAAATTTGGAGCTATTTCTCCAGTCAATTCCTGAAAAAGTTCCGATGGTTGGGGTGCCGGTTCCTATTTCCAGGTTTACCAAGCCGAAATTATTTGTTGTATCGGAAAAGGTTTCCTGGTAAATAATGGTCCCACCCACAGTTACATCATGGATACTTATCCTGATATCTATGTTCTGGTCTTGTAGGATTTCTCCTGCAGCATCGCGCACCACTGCCTGGTATTTGAATGCTTGTGGGGGCTGGGCAAACATAATAACTGCCGCAAGAATGCTTGTTAATGTTAATGTAAGTTTTTTCATTGTTTTAATTTTGTAATCAAGTTTTGCACTATTTATTTTGATCTTTTAGAATCTTTTGCTCCATTTCATAATTACTGCCCATTGATTCGGGATAACCATAAGCCTCCGGGTAAAGTAATTTGCCCTTTTTGCATAACTTATTATCAGGTCCTTTTTCTTCCTCTATGGAACGGCCGAGTTCATGGATAACCGGATCATCGCGGTCTGCCAGAACCATCCATGATATTTGTCGTCCGGGTTCGCCATAAATATTAAAGGAGTTAAAATCTGCTAACCATTCATAAGAGAATTCATATCTTATGTCACTTTGAGGTTTTCCTACAGGTGTTAACTGAATGCTTGCTTCGTCCTCTTTGGTAAAAGCAATAAAATAATCCGGCATTTCAACCAATGCTTCACCATTATTATCCAATTGAGTTTTACCCCGATAAATAAGCAGGTTTTCAGGGGATTCTACAAAATTGTTGCAAAGGACTTTGTTTTCAGGATCGAGTGGATGGTCAATTACAGATGAAGCTTTACCTCCAAAAAATCCTCCCGCCACATAAACGTCACCATTAAAATAACCTGCCCAGTCAGGACCATTTCCATATACTCCATATTTATCTGAGAATCCATATATACCACAATACTCCCCTGATCCTGACACACCTGTACCCAAATCCGAAATTCCTTTTATAGCTATTGCCGATTCGCTACTTGCTTTAATGGCCATTTCACTACCCTCTGCTTGTACTTCAAAGCGACTGTTAGGGAAGATGGTTCCTAAACCAAGCCTGCCTGACATTATCCAGGAGTTCCCCTCACCATTAAATAAAATAGTAGCATTATCCGAACCATCATAAGCATATATTCCGCCACCACCTTCCACCATTTGGCCGACCCTAAAAATGCGGTCATCGTCATCGGCAAGAACAGACATTCCGAAGGAGTTTCCCGAGGATTTTACTACAAGATTGTTTGCAGGTGAGTTTGTACCAACACCAAGAAGGCCATTTATCCCTACTATGCTGTTATCAAATTCTCCGTAAATAAGTGGTGAAGCACTTGATTCATTATGAATATATAGTCTGTCGGAATAGGTGTTGTAGAAGCCGGCTTTATAGCCAAGACAGACATTGCCAGTTCCTGTTGTATTTTCATGCCCGCTTTTATACCCCAGGTAAGTATTTCTATTTCCTTCTGTGATTTTATAGCCACTTCTGTCTCCGATAAATGTGTTTAGCCCTCCGGTTGTATTTTGGAAGCCATTTTTATTGCCAATAAATGTGTTTCCTGCTCCTTCGGTATTATTGTATCCGCTTTGAAAACCAAAAAATGAATTTACATAACCTGATGTATTGCTAAACCCACTTTCATTTCCTATAAATGCGTTACTATATCCTTCGGTATTGCTGTATCCGCTATTATGACCAAGAAATGAATTGGAATAACCAATTGTATTGCTGTATCCACTTTGACAACCGCTTGCTGTGTTGCTATTGCCCGTAGTATTGTTTGTAAGTGCAGAATTTCCATTTGCCGTGTTATAATTCCCTTCGGTGTTTTTTTGCAGTGTAAAAGTTCCTATTGCAACATTGTAATCACCCGTAGTATTTTGCTCAAGCGAATAGGCCCCAGTTGCAGTGTTTCTCCCTCCTGAGGTATTATTGAAAAGTGAATTATACCCACTTGCTGTGTTATGGATTCCTGTAGTATTAGTGTTTCCTGCATTATAACCAATAAATACATTTTTGTTATTTATTAGGTCATCATTAGCTCCTGCCCCTTCACCAACAAAAACAGATTTCCCTGTACCTGTTTGCCATATATGGCCGGCTACATCTAATTTTGCCCCGGGAGATGAAGTGCCAATACCAACATATCCTTCATCATAATAAACTGTATCTGCATTTATTTTCCAAATGCATGTATCGCCACTTGTTGCTGAATACAAAGCGTAAGGTACTGAAAGCAATTCAGAAATCCCCATTGAGGTATAAACGGTGCCTCCTGCCGGGTCAATTTCAATTTCAAGAGATTTTGGATCACCACTCCAATCAATTCCGGTAAATGTTCCAATCGATGGAGTTCCGTTTCCGATTTTCAGATTTACTAATCCGAATTGATTTGTTGTTTCAGAAAATGTTTCCTGGTAAAAGATATTTCCACCTGAATCCCGAATACCAATTCGTAGTCCTACTGCTTGATTTTGCAAGATATCTCCTGCATTATCTCTTATTACTGCCTGATATTTGAATGCTTGTGGGGGCTGGCAAAATATACTTACCGAAATAGTTATAAGGAGCAAACTTAATGTAAATAGATTTTTCATAGTTGATAATTTATTTTTTATAATTGTGATAATTAAAGTGCTATCCTTTATAAACATTTTACGGATACATCAATAGTTACGTACACAGCGCACACTATAACCGGGGTTTCCTTCTACTACGTCCTTATACACTCCTGCTTCTTGGAAGCTCAGCATTCTATATACAAATATTATACTCCCAAACCCCACTATTGGTGATGTCAAAAAACAACCGGTATATGTGCGATTATAGAACGAACCATCGTCATTACTTTGACCTCCGGGGAGAACCGTAAACCCGCTCGAATTGGTTGCTCCCGTATTAGGAGAAGCCCAATGGCTTGTCCCGGTATCTTTTAAGTTTCCGCCGGCATCTGTTCCTCTCCAACCATTGATGATCCAATCAAAAGTTCCGGTGTCAACATAGTCTTCCAGCACAAACCAATCTCCTTGAGAGGGTATATGCCAGCTATCGGGGCAAACATTTTGGAACAATGTTTCACCAGCTTGGTACAAACCTCCATAACTATCGCAATTGCTTGTATTGTTATCGTAACAATACTTTTCTATTATACCATTATCGGTTTGGGCGATGTTACCGTTTATCATTGTGCCAATGTTGAGGTTTTCGGCCATCCAGCATTGGTCGCCTATTTGTACGGTATTGTAACTCTGTCCCCCATAAGTAATGGGCACTCCACAAATATGTGCCGGTTCAACAATAACGTTAAAAGTACAAGTGCCACCATTCCCGTTTGCTGTGGCTGTAAAATTGTCGGTTTGTGCTGTGATTGGAGTACCTGTACCGCCAAGAGCTACCTGTATTGTTCCTGTATAACCAAAAGTGCCGCTACCACTAAAACTATAACCGTTCACAATGTTAGTGTTTATGCTCCAATTTCCGATTGTGGTAACCGTTACATTAATAAATACCGTATTGTCGTCAAGGGCAACTCCATCTATATAGATTCCGTTTACCGTTGTATTGGCACAAGAGCCCCCGGTACCGATGGTGTATGTTGCATTTGAATTGATTGTGCCACTGCCATATTGCACTTCTTTCCAAACTTGATCGGCTAAAATGTAAATGTACAATTTGTCATCATCTAAATTAAAGGCTTGTAAACCATTTGCCGGGTTTTCTATAGTCTTTATTTCTTCTTGGGTCATCCGTGGTATCAATATGCCTTTTTCGGTACTTTTTACATCCAGCATTGCCGAAGGATCGGGTGCTTGTGTTCCGATACCAATCGTTCCGCTTTCAACTAAAAAATGATCATTTGGTCTTTCATGTGCTGTCCAGTACCATCTGTCGCCATTGGTGTGTCCATCCAGCGTATCGAACCTGATTTCTACACCGTCGTAACCGAGACGATAATCGTCGTCAAGCATTTCAACTTCATCCTCCTCCCAGGTAGCCCCATTGTTGTCGCTCCATTTATAAATATTCGGATTTACACCTGCCTCCGTTACTTCTACAATGTAATTTCTGTCGCCATTCCCAAGGTAAGCCGCATAATTTACATACAGGTCGTTAATTCCTGTTCCAAAAAAGATTACGCCTTCCCAAATGATAGGGGAAATTACATGGAGTTCCCCCTGAGGGTTTGAAAGACCGATCCCCACATCACCATTTTTATAATAAATGTTATTGCCGCTTTGCTCCCATTTTGGAGGGTTGCCACTTGTTTCCGAATACAGGGCATAAGGCACGGATAGCAATTCAGATGTCCCCATCGAAATATATGCAGTGCCACCATCACGGTCAATTTCAGTTTCGAGGAATTTAGGATTGCTGCCCCAGTTTATTCCCATAAACGATCCCATTACCGGCGTCCCTTTTCCGATTTGCAGGTTTACCAAACCGAAATCATTGGTTGTTTCGGAGAAAGTTTCCTGGTAAACAATCGTACCACTTGCAGTAGCATCATGAATGCTGATTCTTATACCAACGGTCTGGTTTGATATAATCTCGCCTGTGTTGTCGCGAACCACTGCCTGGTAATTGAAGGATTGAGGAATCTGGGCATGGGAAAAAATGGAACATAATCCCAAAATCAGGATGAGAATTCTTTTTTTCATGGCTTACATATTTATTGGTTAAAACTATGAAGCCGGAAAGATACGAATTAAAGAGGAAAAGTCAAGTTAAAAGGTGACTTTTGATACCGGCGTATAAATGTATCAGGAAATGTATAGCAAAGGTGTAAACATTTTCGTCGATCCATTTGCAAAAATGGTTTCTATAGATAACATTGGCATCAAATCCGGAAATTAAAGACGCGGATGGTGCGGATAAAAACGAAACTCTGATCTGTGCTATCAACGCTTTTCTAGTTGCTCAATCCTTTTCTTAAGTTCATCAATCAATTGTTTTTGATCGTCGATCATTGTTTGCTGTTCCTGTACAGCTTTCACCAGTGGCACCACAAACTCAGCATAACTTAATGAATAGGGTGTATTTTCGTTGACAGGCGCTTTAACCCCGCTGAAATCATAGCCGGATTCTTTGGCTGCCTTTTCTACTTCCTGAGCCAGGAAGCCGCTTTGCTTTATATTTTCGATGTCATATTTTTTGTCATAGTCACTTGAGTCGCTTACACCCATTAATGCATCCAATTTATCCTTATCGAAGTGATAGGTTACCGGACGCAGCTTCGTAATAAACCCAAGCCCTTTTACATCTTCCTTTATATTGTTCTTTGCCCTGCTATCCGAGTAGGTTGACCAGACCACCTGGCCGCCAATCCATGTTACCGAAGTATTGCCGATACATATACGGTTGCTTCCGTTGGTCGTTGCATTATAGCCAATGGTGGTAATGTTGTCAAGGTTTGTAAATGGCATAGGCGGCCCACTATAATAACCAATAGCTGTGTTGTAATCTCCAGACATATTATTAAGCAAAGCTCCAAATCCACTTGCTGTGTTTCTATTTCCAGTAGAATTATATAACAAAGCTCCACACCCACTTGCTGTGTTCATAGTTCCATTGTTTTCAGACAAAGCGTCACTTCCAATTGCAGTGTTACCACCTCCATCAGTGTTACTATACAAAGCGTCACTTCCAATTGCAGTGTTCCAAGATCCTGAAGTGTTTGCATGAAGTGCATTTTTCCCAACCGCAACACTCTGGTTATCGTACTCAATAACATTGGTTCCTGCACCAGGGCCAAGAAAAACGCCGTTGCCAATAGTTTTCCCGTCGCTAAGATCGTTGATTTGTATTGCCCCTTCGTCATCATTCCAGCTAAGCGCCCCACTACCATCGGTTTGCAATACCTGTCCTGTTGTGCCATCGGCAAGCGGAAAATGATAAGCGCCTGCAATATCCAGGGTTCCGTTTATTCTTACCGTATCATTGGCAAAGTCACCCCAGATGAGAGGGCTCGATGTTGCCGAATTATCAATGAAGAGTTTAGTAGAATCTGTTGAGTTTTTTCCTGCATTCTTTCCAATGAAAACATTTCCCGAACCTATTTGATTATTATATCCTGCGGCATAACCAATATAAACATTGTTGTTACCGGTTGTATTATTTTCTCCTGAGTTACTTCCCATAAAAGTGTTTTGATTACCTTCAGTAGTGTATCTGCCAGCCTGCTGCCCGATAAAAACATTTTTTTGTCCACTGATAATACTACTTCCTGTAGCATTCCCAATAGATGTATTAAAAGCTCCGGGAGCATGAATGAATTTTCCAGATCCGATATAGTAAGCGTTTCCATCACTAATGCTGATACTCCCGTTAACCACAAGTTTATATCCGGGATTATTCGTGCCAATCCCCACATTTCCCGGTAAAGATGAATACATATTATTTCCGGAAACGGTCCAGTCGCCATCGCTGAGGGATATGGGATTTACCCATTTGGTTCCTGTGGCAGTGGATGAGAGGATGTAACCACTGGTGCCGGGTGAATTGAGCCCATCATAATATGCCCCTGTTAGCCTGAAACTTCCGTCCACGTGCAGTTTCGTAGAGGGTGATGTTGTACCTATTCCTAATTTACCGGCATTAATGTATGAAACATTTGCTGGATTCGCTTGAAATTGAAAAGGTGAAAATACGATAAAAAGTAGGGGGGGCAAGTTTTTCAGCGAATTAGAACCCTGATCAAGAATTAGCAGACGCGGATGGCGCAGATTAAACTGATAAAACAGGGAATCTTATCTGCGCTTTTGAGCGGCAACCCGAATCTATTTTTGCAATTCCTTGCTACTACCGGTTTTCTAATTGCTCAATCCGGTTTCTTAATTCCTCATTTTTCGATTTCAACTCCTTCATGGCTTCTATCAAAAGCGGAACAATACCTCCATAGGAAACACTGTATAAACCCTTCTCATCCTGGCTGACCACTTCGGGAAGCACTGGCTGTTACCGTTCCAATAATATCAAGTTTTGTTGTAGGGTTTGTTGTGCCGATACCTACAAATCCATCATCATCAACAAATACACCTTCGTTTCCACCATCATTGGAAAGTGTGACTGTGTTTCCATTCTTGGAGACAGTTTGTAGCTCATTGTTAGGATCGGCATCGGCGTCATCCACATTTGCAGCGTTCTCAGAGTACAAAGCATAAAAACTGTAGTGCAAAATTTGTAATCAGATTGAAATAAAATTATTTCTTGTTTGCTTGTTTTATTTCATAATCCCGCCCCATACTTTCGGGATAGCCAAATGCTTTCGGATATAGAAGTTTTCCTTTTTCGCACAGTGTATTCTTGCCACCCTTTTCTTCCTCCACCGGACGGCCCAGTTCATGGATAACCGGATCATCGCGGTCGGCCAGTACTTCCCAGAAAACTGCTTTGTCTGGATCACCGTAAATAATAATGGCTGAATAATCGCTGTTCCATTCGGCGCCGGTTAAAAATGGCCTGCCAACCGGCGTGAGGTGAATGGAGGCTTCATCTTCTTTGGTCAGCGCTTTGAAATAATCCGGAAGCTCAACAACAGCCTCACCATTTTCATCCAATTCAGCTTTTCCGCGATAGATCAACAGGTTTTCCGGTGATTCCACAAAATTATGTCGGAGGAGCTTGTTTTCAGGATCCAGGGGGTGATCAATTACAAATGACCCACTTCCTTTTGAAAGACTTCCTGTTACGTGTACAGATCCCGAAAAATATCCTGCATAATATGTGGAGCTTTGACCAAATAATCCATAGCTGGAAGCAGATGCTGCCCAAACACCTGTTCCGCCTGGGCTATAACCCTTAATCGCATCTTCCGATCCGGAGGCCAACACATCCAGACGACGGATGGGGCTTTCCGTTCCAATACCTACCTGCCCATCGCTCTCAATAAACATTTTCGTCGATCCATTTGTCTGCAAATGCAGATCGCCCCAACTTCCTCCTCCTGCATGTGCGTTAATTTTAAATCCTGTTCCCCCGCCTTCGTGAAAGAGTTCACCATATACTGTTGAATAAGAAGGATCTTCACCCACCCGAATACGATCCTCAACATGCAACACGGCATCCGGGGTAGAGGTGCCAATACCTACCCGGCCATTATTCTTTACAATAAGAAGATCTCCATAGGAACTTTGGGCAAGAAATGGGTCTCCACCCTCCGAACGGCTTACGAGTCCGTGGGCACTT
>JABMQA010000068.1 GCA_013203545.1 Bacteroidota bacterium | reverse complement strand
TGAAAAGTTTGTTGCAATGGGGCTGTCTTCCGGCGTGTTCTCTTTAACCCATTCGCACACATCCATTAAAGACGAAGGATGTTCAACGAATCCAAGTTGTTTACAAATATGAGTTGCCTTTATATATTCAAAAGGCAGGAACATTAGAAGTAAAGCCGTAACCAGTATTTGAATTTTGAATTTTGAATTTTGAGTTTTGAACATTAATACTTTATGCTTCGATTAGCCTTTTATTTCGACGCCAATGCCTGTTCGGGTTGCAAGACCTGCCAGGTGAGTTGTAAGGATAAGCATGATCTGCCGGTGGGTATTTTGTGGCGACGGGTTTATGAGGTTACCGGCGGTGATTGGGAGAAGCATGGTAAGGCCTGGAAAAACAACATATTTGCTTACAATGTGTCGATGTCCTGCAATCATTGCGAGGATCCCATCTGCCTGAAAAATTGCCCCGCCAAAGCCATCACGAAGCGGGTTGATGGCATCGTGGAAATAAATCCGAATAAATGCCTTGGCTGCCGCTATTGCGCATGGGTGTGCCCATATGGTGCCCCACAATTTAACGAAGGCAAAGGCATCATGACAAAATGCGACCTGTGTGCGGATTACATCGACGAAGGTAAAAGCCCATCCTGTGTGGATTCATGCCCCATGCGTGCCATGGATTTTGGTAACTACGAAGAACTGGTTGAAAAGTATGGTGATCGTGGCGACATCTTTCCGCTACCCAACCGGCATCATACCCAACCATCGTTACTGGTAAAACCACACAGAAGTTCACCTGATGTGCAACTCGAAAAACCCGAAGTATCCAACATGGAGGAGGTGTGATATGCATAACAACTACTGGTCGCTGATCTTATTTACCCTGTTGTCGCAGTTTGGCGTGGGACTGATTTTATTCCTTACAGCCATTCATTTCTTTCAGAATAATGTACTTCAATCATTTCAGTCAGGTTTTCACTGGAAATCTCTTGAATTTATTGCACTCACGGTAACCCTGCTTGCCATTATCCTTTCGTTGCTCCACCTGGGCAGTCCGCTACATGCCACAAATGCTTTAAACAACCTGAAAACCTCCTGGTTAAGCCGCGAAATACTCGGGATTTCGGTTTTTGCTTTTGGCGTTTTCCTCGTGTTCGTCTTCAGGATGATTAATCTGCCTGTATCCTGGCTGATCCCTGCTTCCCTGATTTTTGCGTCGGTTGCCGGTATTGCATTGGTGCTTGTGATGTCAAAGATATACCTTATTCCTACCATTCCATCCTGGAACACCTGGTACACCCCGGCAAGCTTTGCGTTAACCGCAATCGTACTTGGTAGCATCGGATTCGTCGGATTTATGTTTGGGAATTTTTCCGGTCCATCACCTGCGGTGCAGATATCTGTTATCCAAAAAGCTGCCTGGATTATCTGTATTATCCTTGTCATCCAGCTCATCATGGCGTTTTTTCACCAGTCCGGACTAACCCGCTTGGAGACCATGGGAATCGGGCAAAAATCCTTTGGAGAAGGCACTTATCATACATTGTACCTTATCAGGTTGTTCATTTTATTTATTTCCGTGATTTTTATGGCCTATTTCGCCCTGAAAGCCCCATCATTGCCTGTGATTTTCCAGGCCATGTTTCGGTTTTATTTTTCCATCCTTGCCCTGGTTATCATCCAGGAGCTTATTGGCCGGTACATGTTTTATGCGGGGTATTTCAGGATTGGCGTTTGATGGATGAAAAAATAAGGCAGTCATTAATTATGCCTAATCCAACACATTATATTATTCCCAATTATGGCTTATCGAAATCCCAAAACTTGTTGTATCCTTTTTTTCTGTTATCTTGCGACCAGTTTTCACACCATGAGGAATTTTTAGGAAGGGTAATATTGGTTTTATTTACAAATTGATACGATACGAGAACGCATACGTGATTGTTTTACAAATGTTTGATGAGAAAAAGATTGATGATCAGTACCAAAGTCTCTTATTTTAATAAAAGGGGTTATGAGAAAAAAAATTAAAATTCAACAAAAAGTTCAATTATTTATTATTGGATCCTCCATTGTGATTTATTTTGTTGCGCTTGGCTTCATTAGTATAAAATCCCGGAACACTGCATACAATGATGCTATTAAATTAACCGACAGGTATGTTAGTGAGTCTGCTAAAGAGGTTAAAGCGGTATTGGATGTTGATATGTCACTGGTGAAAACCTTATCAAATGCTTTTTTAGTTTTTAAAAAATTACCTGATGAGCAATGGCAGGATTTGTTTCTTGAAATGTATAAGAATGTGCTTACAAAAAATCCCCACATCTACAATTTGTGGGATAGTTGGGAGCTAAGCGCCATAGATTCCACCTGGATAAAATCACATGGAAGGGTGTCTATGGAATGTTGGAGGGAAAATGGGGTTCTTAAGCTAAATAAAGATTACAGAAGCATCGAAAAGGAAACCGATGTATATGATAAGATTATTAAACCCCGAAGAATACAGTCAATTTGGGAACCATATTTCGACCTTATGGCTGATAATAAGTCAGAAAGGTATTTGATGACAACATTAAACTCCCCGATTTTACAGGATGACAAGTATATTGGGATTGTGGCAGTGGATATTACACTGG
>JABMQA010000067.1 GCA_013203545.1 Bacteroidota bacterium | reverse complement strand
ACATATAAAATTTTTGATTCGGAAAGAGGCTTTGGTAAGAAATCATCTAATCTATTGGCTGCAATTAGTTTTCCACTAGATGTAAGTATTAATGTTTTCATATGCGTTAAGAATAAATTCTATCATCGAAAGGTTGCTGGATTGTATTTTTATTGTGGTATAAATTTCGATTTTCTTTTAGTAATTTCATTTCCCGTGCCTTTTAAAAATGGTTTTCGACAGATACATAGTAACTCACAGTAATTATTCGATTGCTACTCCCACATAATATAGGTCATAACCTCCTTTTCCGCCATGTCTGTTTGTTGAAAAACAGAATGGTATTAAATCACCAAGGCTTGGTGCGGTAGCGTTATAGTCGTCATAAATCGTATTAAAACTTTCAAGGTTTACAGGTAAATCAGGCAGGTCGCCTTTTTCGTAGTTGTATCCATTGGGGCTTTTCTCGCAGGAAATAAGTAAAATTGAAAATATAATGATAAATAGTATTTTATTCATTGTTGGTTTTGTTTGATTGTGGGTCAAAAGTTGGGGCAAAGATATGGGACTTTTACCTGTGTTTGTCACCTTTTTATTGACCTTTCTTTTTAATTTAAAATAATCATGAAAGTAGTTCGCCCGTCCTTTCCTGAAACCAATAATATATCTCCACCCATTTGTAAAATGATTTGCTTGCTGAGGCTTAACCCGATACCAGAACCATTTTCTTTGGTAGTATAGAAAGGGATAAAAATCTGATGTCTTATTTCAGGAGGTATTTGAGGGCCATTGTTTGAAATTTCAATTTTAACAGCACTCCCCATCCGAATCACTTTTATACTTATGGCCGGATTCTTTGTTGTCTCCGACATTATTGCTTCCGAAGAATTTTTTAAAAGATTTATTATTACCTGGGAAAGGAGCTTTTCATCTGTGTTAAACATAAGATTCTCCGGCAATGACTTTTCGATTTTAATAGAATTAAAACCAGGATATGTACTGGCTGCCATTAAATTATCTTCAATCAATGTGCCTATATTAACCTCTGAAAAGTGGGGCTTGGGGAGTTTGGTGAATTTCCTGTAGTTTTCAACGAAATTTACCAACCCAAGGCCACGCTCTTCAATTACCCTGAGGCCTTTCACTGTATTGGCAATTGTTTCGGAGTTTACTTCTTCGATATTTATTGTTTCGTTGTTTTTTCTGAAATACCCCGAAATCACCTTCGACAAGGTTGTTATGGGTGCGATGTTATTCATAATTTCATGCGAGAGCGTACGTGCAAGTTTTATCCATGCATCTACCTCCCGGTTATCCAGTTCGTTTGTAATATCGCTTACAGCAACCAGTTTTATGTTTTCGGTTAGGGTTTTGATTTCCGACAGCTTAAACAAAAGCTTTCGTCCATGCTGGTTTTCAAATATGGCCGTTTGACGGTTGATGTTTTTGTATGGCAGAGCAATAAAAGCGGGCAATGCTTTATCAATGGCAGTTAATGCGTTCACATGGTGATATTCTTTTAAGCCGGTAAGTTTTATGGCTACCGGATTAATGTTGATCACCCTTCCGTTTTCGTTCACCGAAAATAGTCCGGTAGCCGATTGGTCGATAACTGATCGAAAGTACTGTTCCTGGGTGGTGATATCAATTTTTGTTTGCCTGAAAAATTTGTTTAGTCTTTCAATTCCTGTGTAAATATCATCGATGGCTTTGTTGCCTGTTTTTGAAGGGACTTTCAGCGTGGTATCTTCATTTTCGATACCCAACAGGAAGGAGGCAATCCATTGGTTCATTTTGTTAAAATACCTGATAATATTAATGGCTGCTCCAATCAATAAAATCACGAAAAGTAAGCTCAGGAGATATTCCTGTTTTTCGAAAAAAAGAAATGTTGCTGCCACCGAAAACATTATGATGATTGTTAATCGTAGTATGATGGCTGCATAAAAATGTTTGTATGACATAAGGTTGTGTTTTCCTGGTACTTAGTTTTGTTCTTCATCATCAAACCGCTTCAGTTTCTTATAAAGTGTCGGGCGTGTAATTCCCAGATGTTTTGCAACTGCACTCATGTTGCCCCTTTCTTTCTCGATACTGGCAAGGATCATCTCCTTTTCCATTTCTTCGATGGTTTTGTTCTTAAAATCTATCTTCTGACCTGATGCATTGCCTATCAAAGTAAAGCTCTCCGGCGCCAGAACTTTTGTATCGGCCAAGATTACCGCTTTCTCGATGCTATGCTGTAATTCCCTGACATTGCCGGGCCAATTATATTTAAGGAGTTTTTGGATTGCTTTCTGGTTGAGATTAAGCCCTTGTTTTTCATATTTAGCAGCGTATTTACCAAGATAAAATTCAGCAAGTAGAAGTATGTCATTGCCACGCTCACGCAAAGGAGGCATCTCGATGGTTATGGTATTGATGCGGTAAAACAAATCTTCACGAAAAAGGCCCTCAGAAATCATCGTGTTCAAATCTTTATTGCTTGCTGATATCAGTCGGATGTCGATGGAAACAGGCAGGTTACTTCCTAACTTTACGATGGTTCTGTTTTGCAGGCTCGTGAGTAATTTGGCCTGTAAGGATAAGGGGAGGTTTCCGATTTCGTCGAGAAAAAGTGTGCCCCGGTCGGCTGTTTCAAATTTCCCGATGCGGTCCTCCCTGGCATCAGTAAATGAGCCTTTTGTATGACCAAAAAGTTCACTCTCAAACAGCGATTCACTGATGGCACCCATGTCAACACTTTGCATTATTTCTTTGTTCCTTTTAGAATAGCGATGTATTTCACAGGCGATAAGTTCCTTTCCGGTGCCATTTTCACCAGTAATAAATATATTCGCATCGGTGGTGGCAACTTTTTTCACCATCTCCATTACACGCTTCATGGGTTCCGATTGCCCGATAAGCTTTTGTGTGGCCGGATTAGAATCTTGTTCTAAAACAACAGTATTTTTTAATTTTGTTTCCTTTTCAATTTTACTTTTTCTATGTTTGATCGATGCCTGTAGAATATTTATCAGTTTTAGGTTATCCCAGGGTTTCAAAATAAAATCGGAAGCGCCTTCTTTTACGGCTTTAACTGCCAGCTCAATATCGCCATATGCCGTGATCATTACTATGCCAATTGTCGGATCATGCTTATGTATCTGATGTAACCAATAAATACCCTCGTTCCCGGTATTAATTCCGGCTTTAAAATTCATATCAAGCAACACAAGGTCTATTTGGTGTTCCTGGATTGTGGAGATTAAGCAATTGGGATTTTTAAGTGTAAAAACCTTGTCGAACTCAGGTTGGAGTAACATTTCCAGCGCTGTGAGAACACTGCTATTGTCGTCGAGTATGAGAATTTTACCTTCCATGCCAAGCAAATGAATTATTGGAAGTGTCTGTCTTTTTAATTCATTTTCCCGCAGATCACGCAAATTTTCGCAGATTTTATTCCGCGCTTTTCAGCGAAATCAGCGGGAGATCAATTTTTCTCCCTGAAAAAGAACGACTTTATGGACAGACACTATTTAAAAAAATAACGTTAAAAACGAATCGAATGATTTTCCTTCAGCGAAAGTAGATAAATGTAAATGAAAGCAACACTTGCTGTAAAGGAAATTTACACATATTTTCAGCTTACGAACGTTTTAAAAATGTATCTATTGGTATTACAGCAAGATATGATTTGTGGCATAAGCATTGAACAGGATTGCAACTAACCAAAATGATTATGATGAAAAAAGCAGCGATACTGGTATTATCCCTTTTGGTTTTAGCTGAGACTTTTATGTTGACGAATTGATTTAGCAATGTTTTAGTGTGAAAGTGTTTTGAGCAATAATCAGTTTCAATAACTAACAATTTAGTTTAATAACTAACGTTTTAGTTCGATATTATTTCAAGAAAAATTATTCAATTCAATATAGATTATGGTAAAACTAAAAGTAAGCAGTGGTTATGAGAAATATTTTGATTTTAATATTGGTCTGTTCACTATTATTTATCAATAATATTCTCAAAAGCCAGGAAAGTGAGCAGATTGCATTGCCGGATGGAGCAATTCCAATTGTGGCTCGTGGACACATGTATATTCAGGGTAGTGCCGATAATGTAGCGATGAATTTTGTATTCGATACCGGAGCTTCTGGTCTTTATTATGATACTACCTTTTATAGTTGTAACAACTTTGAATATGAAAATTTGGCAAATGCAAAATTACCAGGTGCCGGCTCTACGCCTCAGGATGTAATAGTAATCCTGGATACGGTTGAGTTTTCGTTTGGGGAACAATTATACCAGACAACAAGAGTACCTGTTTTAAAGCTTAAATCCATACTCGGCGATTTTTCCGATGGAATTATTGGTTTATACAAGAACAGGCTTCCTGAGAAGCACGGATTATAAATTGATGACAAAATTATTTCGATCAATGGAACCGCTATTTCACAAATACCCTACGAATCTCAACATGATTTTTTTAAGGCATTGAATGAAGTTAGCCTTGTTGTGAAGAGAGGGAGTGCCACAGAAAACATAAAATTTAAATTAGAATCCATATTGTAACAATACGAAATCCATACTATTAATAGAGAATAAATAAAATGAAAAGACTTCTGTTTCTCATGATTAAGGCATTTCCTTTTTTTATTCAGGTATTTAGTACAATTTAATTAACCTGAAACCAAAATGGTTTGTGTAACGGCCCTGTCAACAGTTTATTTGCCATGCAACAATAATGATCAGATCAACGGAGTGTTACCGGATTTTAATGTAACACCAACATTGGACGACTTACTTAACGACAGGGAATACACTTTGGAGTACACTATAGAATTGATAAGAGAAAACAAAAACAAATTTGAAATATCAGAACATGAAGAATAGACATATCCTGGCATTAGCATTATTGATGTTCTTATTGAATGCTTGTACTGACAACTACACTTCAACAGATTACCTGAAAAAAGTTTTAAATAATCTTGAAACAATTGAATCTGCAACATATACCATAATTTCTGAGAACTGGTGTCATGGAGACACCGTAGCTTCGGATATTTATTATTCCTTTGTGAAAGAGTATGATAATCCATCAGATACAACAATAGGTTCAAAGTTTGTAAGACTAAATAGTTCAGATACTTCAATTCTTGAATTTTGTTATGATGGTGAAATGAGAGCTCTTGTGTATAACGATGAAAAAAGAATTGTTCTTGACAGTTTTAATGTAAATCCCAAGCCATTCAGACCTTTAGCACCGCCTTTTTTTAATTATGCAAAAAGCATTCTTACTTACGCACTTGAAACAAATGATAGTATATCATTGGACATAAAAGATCTAAAAGATTATGTCTATTTGAAATTAACGATTTATGAGGAAAATCAAGTTGAATTCTTTGGGAAAGCTTTCCATATGCCAATATCGCCATATACTTATGGAGAAAACACTTCTATTTATGAACTTTGGATAGATAAAACGAACAACCTGCCTTTTAAAACCAGGAGGGAAATGTATCACAATATATCTGTAAGAATTTGTGAAAACTTAGAACTGAATGTTATTGATATACAAGACTTTAAAGCTTCGGATTATTTCCCTGAGGATTATCGAATCGAATCCTATAGATTGGGAGGAAAAAGAAAGAAGAAAAATGAGCTAATCGGCAAAGAAGCACCCGGCTGGATTTTGCAAACAAAGGATAAATTGCCATTCTCTTTAACGGACCTGAAAAGTAAAGTGTCAATGATCCAATTTACGAGTGTAAGCTGTGGGCCTTGTAAAGCTTCTATTCCATTCTTAAAAGAGTTATCTTCCATTTATAAAAAAGAAGATTTTGATTTTGTGGCCATTGAGTGCACAAGCAGAAATACGAATGTGTTAAAAAGCTACATGAATAGAAATCAGTTCGAATACAAGTTTGTGTTATCGACGAAAGAAGTGTTGAAAAGCTATTCCATTCGTTCTTTTCCTATATTCTATATCCTTGATGAGAACCGAATAATTAGAAATGTCATTTATGGATATGGAAAGGGAAGCACGGAAAATGAAATAAAAACCATCATAAATGAATTGATCAAATAAATCGCATTGCAATATTAATTATTAGGTTTCATTTTATAGATCTAAATGTATCTCCTCAAAATCATGTTAAATTGTGTATATTTTAAGGGATTGAGATTTAAAAAGAAAAGCGTCAGGGTACCATTATGATGAATTAAGAATAGATT
>JABMQA010000716.1 GCA_013203545.1 Bacteroidota bacterium | reverse complement strand
TTAAATAGTTTAATTGGATTTACATGCTTTTCGATTATCATTATAAAGGGGTAAAAATGTATTGATGCAATGTCATTTTGAAATGGAGATGTTATTCTGTCATTTGATGCTGTAGGTTCTCCAAATTCGTTAAGGTTTCTGATGAGCCCCAATGCATAGGAAATAAAGTGGTTTTGTTTCGAAATGATATCTTCACATACATAAATGCCTCCGGATCGCAATTTGGGAAGCAGCATCTCCAATGTAACAATTTGTTGGTTATATTGGTGACCGCCGTCATCAATGATAATATCAAAACCATCCTCCTTTTCCAGGAAAGATTTCCAAAAGTTACGGTCTTCCTGATCTCCGGTGAAGATCCGGATATTTTCCTTCGCATGCTTTTGACATGAAGGATCAATATCTACACCATAAACCTGGCAATCATGCCCGAAATATTTTGTCCACATTTCAAGGCTACCCCCACCGTAAACACCTATTTCAAGCACCTTAACGTGTTTTCCGATGAATTTTGAGAAATGCCGGTGATAAATATTCAAATAGTGTTCCCATTTCCATATTATTTTTCCTGTAGTATGTGAATAAAAAATGTCCTGTAACGGACTATGTGAAAGAATATCCTTTTTTTTGGATTTACTATTGGGAGTTTTTTGAATCGTAAAGCCTGGTTCCCAGTTTGAAGCAAAATTATTCCCCAGGTTGGTAAATTGATTATGTACTAATTCTCTGATGAATCGCCCCGGGTGATTAAGGGCAAATATTAATAATTCTTTCAGCTTTTTAAGTTTTTTAAGTTTTTTCAATGCTGTCATATTATAATAGAAGATTGTATCATTTGTTTTTAGCTGTTAAAGAAGCCCAAAGAAAATCAATACCACAAAATAAGTATTAAACGTTTTTTAATAGCTTTTACCAATCTGTTGTGCCTTGCATCCGAAATCTGATCATTCATGTTATTGTGAAATTCTATGATTAATTCATTGATATATTCCAGGCTGTTGTCCTTTATCATTTTTTCCAGCACATCATATTCAGCCCCTTCGATGTCCATTTTTATAATAATGTAATCATCAGGCATAAACGACCTTTTTACCCAGGCGCTGAAATCGATGGCTTTTACCTTTACCGGGTTTCCATAGTCAATTTCAGTTTGATTTTTGGTGTGGCCTTGCATCATTGTTGAACCACCTTTGTAATTTGGTCCCCATTGCGTTGCCAGATAAAAATTTAGTTCAGTATCCTTTATCCACACAGCCTCTTTATAATATTTGAAAGGCAGATCAGGATACAGTTCCGTAATTTTTTTACCGGTAAGTGCCAACTCGGGCTGCGGTTCAAACGCATGAAATTCGAAGCCTTTCATTTTCAAAATGAATTCTTCGAGTACCTTCCCGGTGTTAGCCCCACAATCGATAAAAACCCTGCGTTTCGATTTATAATATTTCAAGGCTTGCTTAGCATACATCACCGGTTGTTTAATCCATGGAAATAACCATTTGATTTTATGTCTGATTTTTAATAGCGTGTTTTTCATTAAAAGATATTTGTTTAAAAACTGTGCCCTAAACTACCAAAAAAAATAAACAAACTGTATTTGACCCGGTTATTTATTTAGCCAACCTCTTAATGACGGTTTTTGAATCCTACAACCAGCATCTATTGTTTCAACAAAATATCATTCAATCAACCGCTGGTAAAAAACAAAACCTATTTTTGTGAGCAAAAAGGAATCCTGAATGTCTTCGCAGCCTGTGACTGACGTGGCGAAGCTTTGCCGGGATACCAGAATACAAACAAAAAACACTAATAATATATAGGTTTATTGCAAGGAAAATAATGCCTATTCTGAAGTAAAATTATCGTGTTAATGCAAAAAATTAATCAAATTGCGGATGAGGCCGCCAATTTTCTATCTGAGTTTTATAAGAACAGAAGAATCATCCTTGAACTTACCCGCAGGGAATTTAAAATAACATACGGAGGAAACCATCTGGGTTTTGTGTGGGCGGTGCTCGAACCGGTGGCTATGATGCTTATTTTGTTGCTGGTGTTTACATACCTCCGCGCACGTGCATCAAACGAATATCCTTTTGTTGTCTATCTACTTTCAGGGGTTATGGCGTACGATTTTTTTAATAAAAGTCTTTCACAAGCAACAAGAAGTATAAAAACGTATTCATTCCTTTTGAAGCGTGGGAATTTCAGGATGGCCATCTTACCTTTGGTAACTATTTTCTCAACTTTAATCACACATCTAATCATCCTCATTATAGCCGTTCCCATTTTTGCATTTAGCGGTGTTTATCCATCATGGTATTGGTTGCAACTTGTTTATTTTATTTTTGCTTCCGGGATATTGCTGATTGGGCTTACCTGGATAACTTCATCAATCGTGCTTTTCATCTGGGATGTTCAATATATTATCAACATCTTGATGCGGACGGTTTTTTTCCTTACACCCATTTTTTGGGATATTTCCATGTTCCCGCCCAAAATCGTATTATTGCTCAAGCTTAATCCCCTTTATCATATCGTTGAGGGTTACAGGATGTGTTTTCTTTATCACAAACCGTTTTGGAGCGATATGTATTCTTT
>JABMQA010000715.1 GCA_013203545.1 Bacteroidota bacterium | reverse complement strand
TTATATGATAAACACATGTCATTTCGACGGAGGCCCGCATTGGCGGGACGACGGAGAAATCTCCTTATTTACAACGTAATCTATTATTTACAAAAGTTATCATTAATAGCGAAGGGGGGATTGGTAAGCTATTAGTTTGAGGAAGTTATTTTGAAAATTTCACTAAGTGGCGAAACATGGTCATTTTATCCTGAAAAATTAAAATTTCATCCTGTTTATCTTGGAAGATATTAAAATTGATTATATATTTGTGCAAAAAAATCAAATGTTATAAAAGCTATAGAAATAGTCTATCTCATTTTAAGATCATTAAATATTAAACAATTATGTTATGAAGAAACAATTATTTACCTTTCTGATGTTGGGTGTCACCACCCTGTTTGTTGCCTGTAAAAAGGAAGATGTTACTTACAAGATTTACAATCCGTCTGAGATCATGTATAGCACATTGGAACAAAGGCTCACGGAGAATGGATGGAAGGAATTCTGCTCCGGTCATTATGCTCAGGCTGTGGATTCATTTCTGCTGGCAACGCAGTCGAACAGCCTGTACTCCGATGCATATAATGGCCTTGGTTGGGCCTATGCACGATTAGACTCATTGGAAGATGCCTCCCATTATTTTACCGTTTGTATGGTGTCCCGGGCCAATGGGCTGGTTTTAACGGACGCATGCGCTGGTCGGTCTTTTGTAAATCTGGCCTTGCACGAATATTATAAGGCCATCGAAGATGTTACGGCTGTTATTCTCGACACAGGTAATTATGCCAGTCTACACCATGATTATGCTTTCAGGCATGACCCTGCAATTACAACTAACTACCTGCTACTGGTGATGGCAGAATCCTGGTTTATGCTTGGGAAATACAATTCCTGTTACACTACTTTATTCTGCATCGATGATACGATTGAGGAGACAACCGATCCGGAAAGATTGGCTGAGATTATTGAGGAATTAAGGCAAAGTTTGTAAAGATCAGTTTATTAATTAAAAAATTTATGTACAATGAAAAAATGCATGCAATATAGCAAACTCATACAATTATTTGTCATCAGCTTAATAGCATTCTCAGTACTTAGCATTGGCAGGTTAAGTGCGCAGATTGAACCCGATCTTGAAGTTTTGCTTGAGGACCTGAATGATGGGTATACCTCAGTGAACGGGATCATACCAAACCGGTTCGATTTTTCTGAAGGTGAAACCGGTTATTATATTTACGATGGGGGGTCAAATATGTACTGGTATGGTAATGAGATTAGTACGGATTTGGGCGCATACGTTTATTATTCCAATAATCAAATAACAAGCTCCAGCCATTTTGGTGGGGAAGGTAAGTATTTTACGCGTAAATATCCGGGGTTGTTTGTGCTTTCAGCAAACCTGAGTGGAGTAAGTGAATTTTCAATCTCAGGTGACCTTGATAACTGGGGAGGTACTGTTGATGGTACCGAACTCACCAGTGGTATGTATAGGGGCTTTGTAAAAAGAGTGTATAATACATCTTCTTCCAATTCTCCATCGGTAAATCATCTGATCATCGTAAAGGACGATCCTGCGGTGGAACAGACATATTCAAGTTCAGCCTATTCCGATAATCATAGCCTGACATCGCTTGGCAATACCACAAGAATATACTTCCTGCTTTACGCGGGCACCAATGGTTATTATATTAATGATGCGGCAACACAGCAAATTATGGATGCTTTTGTGTCCTTGCTGAGGGTAGATACCGTTCCGCCAAATCCTGTAAGTGACTTGATTGTCAGTAATATTTTAAATTCAGGTGCCTTAATGAGTTGGACTGCCCCATCGGATGACAGCCTTACTGAGCCTGTATCTGCATATGATGTTCGGATAAGCGCCTCACCCATAACCTCCGGGAATTATTTTTCAGCTACGGAGTATGAACAATCCATTGTGCCCGGCAATCCCGGCACTACTGAAGTTCTTACGATAACGGGACTTCAAAGTGAAACCCAGTATTGGGCAGGACTTAGATCAATTGATGAAGGCGAAAACTACTCATCGGCTGTAATTACGATGTTTACCACCGGATCAGACCCATCAATAGCCGTATCTGATAACAGCATAGATTTTGATATTCCGTTGGGTGAAGCAACAACCGGATCTATTACCATTTCGAACACAGTATCCGGTTCCAGCCCTCTGGCCTATTCAATTGAAGTTGACAATGATCCTGCAAACGATATTATGACTTATCTGATAGGTTCTTATGGGGAGATGACATCATTAAACATGTTAACCCAGGATTCTGAAACCATTGATTTGGGTATTACGCCAACTCAGATAGAATATTCCAAAGCATCTGATGACATATGGGTATCCAGTACCGGTAGCGACCAGATTTATGTTGTATCCGGCAAAACAAACTCCATCAGGTTGAATCACTACATTGAGGATCTTTTCAGGGTTTGTGTCCCTGAAGAACAGAGCTATGTATATGTGCTTTATTCAACCTACCCCATGGTGGTCAGGAAGTATGATGCCGAATCTCTTACCTATGAAGATATATTTAATTTGGGTAATATGTCTCAGCCAGATGATGCCAGGCTTACTGCGGATGGTTCCAAACTATGTGTTCTGGATTGGTATGATTTTTATGTTTTTGATGCCTCGGATGGAACTTTGTTGAATAACTTTGATCTGGGTGACTATTATGGGACTAGTTTTATCCTATCGGATGACGGCGCTTTTGCTTATTGCAGATACTATCATTCAGTGATCAGGCTTAATCTGCAAACCGGTAATATTCAGGTAAGAAATTTCAACAGTGAAATTGGTGAATTGGCCTTTGCTCCTGACGGCAATAAACTCTTTATCGGATACTATTCTAAAGATGAGATCAATGTATTAAATGCGGAAACCATGCAGCAAATATCTGTTATTAAAAAAGGTAACGGTTATCCCACATCTGGTTTGCATGTGTCAGCAGATGGCAATAAATTGTATTGCTTAAATTATAACAGCCCTGGTTTTATGTTAATTGATATTGCCACCTCAGAAGTAGAAAAATCATATTCACAGGGTTATTATTACCGAAACTTTACTTTCCCGGGGGGGTATGATGATTATC
>JABMQA010000714.1 GCA_013203545.1 Bacteroidota bacterium | reverse complement strand
CCTCCATGGCTCCGGGAAATGTAATCATAGCCCGGTCGTCGTCATAATTTAAGGCAATACTGGCTCCGGTGTTTTTATTGGCTATTATCTGTATAGAATCTGTATTGACCTGCTTCTTTTTTAAAGCATCAAGAATTGTTCTCCCGAAATCATCTTTTCCGATTTTCCCCAGAAAAGCGGTACGCATCCCCAGAGTGCTGATGTTTGCTGCAAAAATTGCAGATGAGCTTCCCAATTTAACCTGCATTTCTCCGGCCAAAATTTCATCCCCTATAGTTGGTAATGCATTGAGGTTATTCAGGAGAATGTCAACATTCAGTTCACCTACCACTGCAACATCAAAATCCCTATTCATATCCTATTGTTTTTTGATCAATTCAATCTGTTTTTAATTTTCCACAATCTCCTCCACAAAATTCCGCATACTCTTGTAATGCGATCCTTCCCAGTAAATTTTTTCACATGACTGGCATTGATAAAATTCATTGTAGAATTGCATGGTGTTGGATTCAAGCAAATTTTCTATCTTTTCTTTTTCAATTTTTCTAACCCTTCCATTGCAGCTCGTACATCGGTAAAAGGGCCGGATATTTTTTTGTAGGTCAAATCGGCGGATTACCTCTTTCAGTTGCAGTTTCGAATCCTGTGACCTGACCCAGTAGCCATGTGTTACCAGGCCGTTTTTTAATATACCAATGTCCCTGGTTAGGATAATGCGATGTGTTTTAAATGCGATATCAATGATTTCAGGATCTTCGAGATCGTTGCGGTAATAGGTATCGAATCCCAGCATCCGCAGGTATTTGCATAATTTGCCAAGGTGAACATCCAAAATAAATTTGGTTTCACGAAGAGGGTCAGGTCTTAATTTAACGATGGGGGAGATGTCGATGCTTTCGAAAACCGGGTAAACAGAAATGTGATCCTGATTGTTTAATTGATAGGAAAAATTAACCGATTCGCTGTTTACGACGATCAGGTCCACCTCCGTATGTGGAATACCATTGGCTTCGATGGCATCTTTTACCGTTTGATTGATTTTAAAGGAATAGCTGAACGGGACTTTCTTTTTTTCTTTTGTCAGAAAATCGTTTAATTCTTCATAAAACCGGAAAACAACGATCCGTTCAGGAGCCATTTTTTAAAAGGTTTTTAAAGCCTGGATTACAGGATATATCATGCCGGCAATAAGTACCAGGGTCAGAAATGGCCGGTTGATGTTTGCGAATTTATAATTTTTGTTTGCAACCGCCTGATAAAGGTGGTTGGATGCTGATAAAATCAGGAAAAACATAAATGTGAAGAATACAGTCAATTCTGCTTTGATACCCCATTCGAGGATATACACCACAATTGAGATGACAGTGTACGACAACAAGGCAATGGCCGACTGTAGCTGATAATTGCTACCCTGTTCATAGCCTTTTGCAGCTGCGGCCTGCCTTCCAAAAAAAACACCCTCGATCCCTGAAAGTCCTGCGATGCAGAAAATAACAATAGGAATCATTATATGAAGTTGTGCCACAGGATTGTAACCATCTGAAAGACCAATACTGTAGCCAAAATAAAATGCGGCAGTAACACCAGCAATCCTTACGAATTCAAAAATTTTGATGATCATGATAATTTTTTTTGATGCTGCAATATACGCAAATTTACAAAATGCTTAAACAATCGCTTGAAAGTTTTAATAATATATTTCCAAACTGATGGGTTTTGATTTTCAGCAAAATTCTATTTTTGTCAGTTGAGTACATATCATTGAAAAATTCAGGCTTTCATAAAACCGCTGATTATGAGTTTTGAGACATCACAATTGTTGATCGTAATGGTAGCATACATGTCGCTATTGATATTGTATGGTATGTATAAAGGTCGCAAGGTAAAAACAGGCTC
The DNA here is from genome assembly GCA_013203545.1 of Bacteroidota bacterium. Classification (GTDB taxonomy): domain Bacteria; phylum Bacteroidota; class Bacteroidia; order Bacteroidales; family 4484-276; genus JABMQA01. Next base: position 2,878 of record JABMQA010000714.1, on the reverse strand, counting down.
GGATTATGCCATTGCAGGCCGAAAACTGCCGGGCTGGGTAGCCGCTCTGTCAGAACGTGCCACGGGTGAATCATCATGGGCTTTGCTTGGATTGCCCGGTGCAGCATACGCTACCGGTTTACTTGAGGTTTGGACTGCAGTAGGTTGTGTGGCTGGTATTATTACAGCGTGGGCATTGCTTGCCTGGCGATTGAGGGACGAAGCTGAAAAATACAAGGCCGATACTTTTACTGAATATATTGCAAAGAAACATGGTGATATGGGAAAGTGGATCAGAATTGTCGGAAGCTTCACCATTGTGTTTTTCTTTTTCTTTTATGTGGGTGCACAATTCCTTGGCGGGGGTAAAACACTGCATATTATGTTTGATATTGATCCCCGAATTGGGATGCTGATCACAGCTGCCATCATTGTACCCTACACCATTTACGGCGGCTTCTTAAGTGTAGTTTACACAGATGTGGTGCAGGCCATTGTGATGATAATTACCCTGATAGTAGGGCCGATAGTGGGGTTGGTTTACATCGCCAATCACCCCGACCTGTTTGCACAGTCGATGGAAATGGCATTGCAAAAAGCCGGTCCGGAGTACAACTCCCTGATTGGAGGCTTCGGTGGCTTTATGGCCGGTGTGGTGATCGTGGGTGGATTTTCATGGTTTTTTGGATACCTGGGTGGTCAGCCTCAATTGAGCATGCGTTTTATGGCCATTATAAGTAAAAAGCAGGCCAAACAGGCCAGAAATATTGGTATCATCTGGACATTGGTAGCCTATATGGGTGCCCTGTCCCTGGGTTGGATCGGAATTGCCATTTTTGGCCCCGAGGGGCTGACGGACCGTGAGGATGTAATGCCTGCGGTTATAATGAAAATCTTCCATCCGGTGCTAGCCGCGGTACTCATGACGGGCGCCATTGCAGCGATGACCTCAACAGCAAATTCCCTTTTGATATTGTCCGCCACCGAATTATCTGAAAACCTGATAAAACCAGCTCTGAAGAGAAAGCAAAATCCTAAAAATTCCTTACTGCAATCCAGGATTATAACTGCAGTAATTGCTGTGGTTGCCTTGATGCTGGCATATATATCGCCGTCCGAAATGATTTTTACCCTTGTAAGTTATGTCTGGGCCGGAATTGGCGGGACATTCTCCATAGTCATACTATTTTCATTGTTTTGGAAAAGATACCATGGAAAGGCAGTGCTTGCGACCATCATTTCCGGTATGCTGTTTACGATTATCTGGATTAGTACTGGAATGGATAAGGTGATCACAGCGCGCTTGCTCACTTTTTTTGTCGCAGGACTAGTAGCCGTATTATTTACCTTGTTTTCGAAGAGGGGAATAGCTTGATTAGAATTAAGTGAGAATACAATAATAAATTTTGTTAGAGCTTGTTTAAATTTTTTGTGTAAGTTTTATTTGGAAACCATCTCATAACAATTGACTAAATTTCAAGGGTAGACTGAAGGCTCAAAATTTGACACAAAAATTGATATGACAAGACAATTAGATTTCTCCCTTGTGCTATTCCGCTGCACTTCATAGCAAAAAGTCGAAATGACAGGATAGTTTTATAAGGAGGGGAGAGGGAATAAGCGGGCGCGGAGCGCCCGCTTATTCCCTCTCCTATACACCACCGTAAGACCTGTCATTTCGATGGATCCCGCTGCAAGCGGGAGACTGAGAAATCTAATCTCTTTGTGATTAGTGCCCAGCCGCTTGCGACGAGTTGAAGAACCAACTCCTTATTGATACCCCGCTGCTTGCTGTGGGGTGGTTTAATTTTCCAATTCCTCAAACGAAATATTCAACAACCCAAATTTCCCCCAGCTCTTAAAATCGTAATGCCACCATTTGTAGCGGTAAGTAGTGAAACCATTACCCGTCATACGAATCAACTATTTCAAGATCATATGGATTCTTTTTGATTTGCTGGTTATTACACGAAAAAATCAGGATAATTAATGGTAATAATACTATCGTGAATATGTAACTTAATGGATTGACCTGTTTGATTTTAATAGGATTGGAGAGGGTTTTAAGATTATTTTGAGGTCCGTAAAAACTGCTCATATCATTTCTTTTATTTAATTTTACCACATGCAAATATAAAAAATGATAGCGATGAAAAAAATAAACTTATTCTTTGTTTTTGTAATGATTGCTTCTATCATGCTGGCTCAGGAGTTTCCAATTGCCACAGGAAGCTACAGTACTACTTATCCGTCATCGGCATATGCCAATGGGAAATATTTCACTTCATTTCTTGATAAACGGACGGGCTCATCCAATTACGGCTTCTATGCCAAATTTGTGGAACCGGGAGGTGTAGTTCTACCTGAAGATTACAAATTGGTCGATCCGATCTATTACCTGTCGTTTATGCATGAACTTGTGTGGGGTGATACCAATTATGTTTTTGCATGGGCCCGGGGAGTGGCCGGGTATAACTATAATGCCTATGCAATGATGATTTCGGGTGATGGGGAGCCACAGACAGGCATGGTCAGGGTTTCGATTGGTAACTCGGCATCTGCTGCTTTTGAGGAGGTGGCTTTTGATGGCGAAAACTATTTGGTGGTATGGCAGGAAGGAATGCCCAACAGCGGATCGGTTATACGGGCGCAGTTTGTGAGTCAGGATTGCCAATTAGCAGGTATTAACTTTTCGATCAGGCCGGGAGCGTTGGGTGTTGACGATGATCAGATATATCCTGATATTGTATTTGATGGCGAAAAATATTTGGTTGTGTGGGACGATAACAGATCCGGGAGCCGTGATATTTACGGGCAATTTGTAGATACTGAAGGAAACCTGATCGGTGACGATATTGTGATAACCAGTCATGGCGCTGATCAGCTTTTGGTCCAGGTT
>JABMQA010000713.1 GCA_013203545.1 Bacteroidota bacterium | reverse complement strand
ATTATGATGGTTTTGTTCTCTCTAAGCCTTTTCGCAGAACGCGTTAGTGAAAACGATGCCAGCACCGTTGGCAAAAACTACTACTGGGAAAATTCCCGCACTCAAAATCCCATCGATTATGATGAGATTATTCCTGATCTTTTCACCACCATAAATATGGATGGGAAGGATCTGTACTATGTATTTAACATCAACAGAAGTGACGGCTTCGTAATCGTTGCAGCCGACGATGATGTTACACCTATTTTGGGCTATAGTTTAAATGGAGCCTGGACGGGTGAAAACATCCCACCATCGCTACAGATGATTTTAAATTCGTTTGCGAAGCAAATTTCAGCGGTGATTACCGAAGGGATTGACGGTGGCAGCGAAACCGACCGGGAATGGCTTGAATATTCGAAATTTAATCCTGCACCGCCAGCACCCAGGGCGATTACTCCCCTGCTTTCCACTACCTGGAATCAGAGCTATCCGTACAACAACATGTGCCCAACGGGTACCTATGCCGGATGCGTGGCTGTTTCGATGGCACAGGTATTAAAATACTGGTCGCACCCTACCCAGGGTACAGGTTCACATTGCTATACCCACCCAACATATGGTACCCTATGCGCAAACTTTGGCGCCACTACTTATAGCTTTACCTCTATGCCGGCATCTTTAAGCTCACCTGACACCGAGATATGTCAGTTGCTATACCATTGTGGGATTTCGGTGGATATGAACTATGGCACTTCAGGCTCTGCACCTTCAGGAACAAACTGGGATACCGATATTGAAAATGCCCTGAAAAATTATTTCAGCTACTCATCGCAATTGGGGTGGAAATGGAAAAATAACTTTAACGTTACAACCTGGATCAATATGCTAAAGGCAGAGCTTGACCAGTTCCGTCCAATGATCTATTACGGCTGGGATGGTGGCAACAATGCCCACGCCTTTAACTGCGATGGATACAACAATAGCAACCTTTTCCATTTCAACCTGGGATGGGGTGGTAGTTATGATGGATATTATGCCGTCACAAATCTAAATCCTTATTATAATTTCACCTACTCGCAGGCCGCAATTTTCGGAATGTATCCTGTTGTAAATTATGCATATGATTTTGGCGACGCTCCCGATCCCGGTTATCCAACAAAACTCACCAGTTTTGGTGCTCAGCATGTGGTTCCCTCACAGCCCACTATATTCCTTGGATCTTTGGTTGATACCGAGCCCGACGGACAGCCTGATGTAAACTGTGTCGGCGATGACAACGATCTGCTGTATCCACCTGCCAATGACGATGAGGATGGGGTTGTTATCCCAACTCTTTACCAGGGCAGTAGTGCAACCATAGGTGTGCTGGCCTTCAGTTCAGGATATTTAAATGCGTGGATGGATTTTAACCAGGATGGCGACTGGGCTGATCCGGGCGAGCAAATCTTTACAAGTAAGTTGTTGTCGAATGGGTATAATAATTTATCATTACCTGTTCCGGCCTCTGCCTGGGTAGGATGGACATACGCACGCTTCAGGTACAGTTCCGTTCCGAATCTTGGCTTTACCGGCCAGGCGCCCGATGGAGAGGTAGAAGATTATTTTGTTCGGATTGACGAGGAAGGTACCGGCGGAACGTTACAAAATATTTTATTCTCAGTAGATATTGGTTCGGATACCGAAATGAGCGACCCGCAGCAGGATATGGATGAGGTTTTCGATCCCGGTGATGCATATGTTTTCCAGGGAGCGTTTATTCCATTACCAGGTGCCGATGGATATTTTGACGATGCCCAGGCTTTTGGTAACGACCCATTCCCTGATGGAGGTGTTCCGGGAACAAACGCAATGTGCCTTTCAGGTATTCCTATTGGCCAGGTTTCCAGTGACTATTTTGATATGGATGGATTGGATATGGCAGAATGTGACCTGCGCCAATATCCTTTTGGGGAAGGGATGCCTTCGGTTGAGAAATTTGATGATCCCTTCATCCACGTTGCCGATAGCCTCCTGATTTCATTTGATGATGATGATGCATTTCCTTATACTGATTTGAGTGGAAGCATTCCAATGTTAGGATATTCACCAACCGGACAAATCTATGGCCAGTCACAGAATATGGATGAAATCCTTGAAGTGGATGTGAATCCCATTGCAGCCCCACAGGTATCGGTTCAGAGCGTTACCCCAAAATATGATGAAGTAAATATTCATGTCAATCTTACACCTGATCCAAATTTGTTTTCTGCCAACCAGAATGTGCTTGATGATGATGTGGATGCCCTCGATGCTCCGTTTGACTTTACGGACCTGGCCAGAACTTATTTTTCAGCCGACCACGAAGCAACAGGTGTCGATGCTACAGGAATGCCCCTTAACCCCGGTAGTATTTACCTGGCTGAGAACGGAATGACATTCGAAGTGATCAATGCCCAGACCGATATCGGACTGCCCGACGGAACCGACATCGATGCCTTTGAATTCACCTGGATGATGGATCCGCAGTACAATTATGTGGCCCTTGCCATGATCTTCAGTGTGGATGATGATGACCCTACAACAGGCGTTGACGAGTCAGGAGGGCTGATGCCCAATCAGATCTATCTGACCTTCATGACCGGATTCTGGATCGATTTCACCACCGAACATTTTGAAGATGATATTGATGCCATTGCCATCGTAGCAACTGTAGCCGGATCACAGCAGGGACCAAAGGCCGATTTCAGCCCGCTGAACAAACGCATCTATGCCGGTATGGTTATCCAGTTTTTCGATCTCTCAACCAACAATCCAACATCCTGGAACTGGACATTTAACGGAGGAATACCTGCAACACATAACGGCCAACTGCCACCGCTCGTAGCCTACCCTACACCAGGTATTTACCAGGTTTCCCTTACGGTTGCAAATGCTTCGGGTAGCGATACCAAAAGTGGAACCATTACGGTGTTACCTTCCTCATGGTACTACACACCAACCAGTTCATCCCACCTGATCTCCATTCCACTTTCGGCCAGCCCGACCGTAAACGGTAATCCGCTGAATGCAGGCGATGAAATTGGGGTGTTTTATACCGATTTAGCCGGAAATGTTTTTTGTGGCGGTTCGGTTACATGGGATGGGGTTAATAATGTAAGTCTCACAGCTTATGGCGATGACCCGACCACACCTGGTTTGAAAGATGGTTTTACAAGTGGCGAAGACTTTACATGGAAGGTTCTTCCTATGAGCACTATGCTGGAAACCAATGTATCGGTAACCTATGACAACACCATGCCCAATTATGATGGAAAATATTATAATAACGGCGTTTCGGCACTCCTGTCCCTGAGTTCATTTTTAACACAGAGTATTACACTGTTGCAGGGATGGAGCGGACTTTCGAGTTACCTGCAGCCGGTTGATAACACGCTCGACTCAATTATTGCTCCTATTCAACCCAATTTTACCATCTTATTGAGCATGGCCGGAATGTACTGGCCTGCACAGGGTATCAATACCATTGGATTGTGGAATCCATATGAGGGATATAAGGTTAAAGTTGCCAATGATGTCGTTCTGAATATCAAAGGCTCCACGATTCAGAACAGGTCAATAATATTGAATCCCGGCTGGCATATCATTCCGGTGCTGAGTTCTGGAAGTGTCTCCACTGCAAGCATACTTAGCTCACCCAATGTGGTTCTGGCCAAGGAAATAGCAGGTGGCAAGGTATACTGGCCTGCAATGTCAATATTCACACTGGGTGCGCTTGAGCCTGGGAAAGCTTACGTCATTCTGGTAAGTGCAACCACTACCATCAGTTTCCCATTGAAGTCATCATTTGCCGGATCAGGTACCAACCCTGTTAGTGGTATTTCTTCACCATGGAATATTGTTGAGCCCACACCCAATTCACATATAGTTGTTTTCCCTGCTGATTTTACCGGGAAATATGATAAGGGCGACATAATCGGCGCCTTCAATATACAGGGATTGAATACCGGAATGGCAGTGGTAACAGGAGAAAATATTGCCATGACCATTTGGGGGGATGATCCAACAACACTGCAGGTTGATGGCATGGTTGAAGGTGAAGGGTTATTCTTTAAAATCTACCGTACTGCTTCATCTGAGATTGAAATCCCGGATGTGAATTTCGATGCCTCACCGCCACAACCCAATAAGTATTTCACTATTGACGGACTGTCGGAGGTTGATGCCACAACGGGATTTACAGAATCTACTGAAATTCCTGAAATATATGTTTACCCAAATCCAACATCTGATTATTTGAACATTTCTTTTGAAAAATCAACTTCAGGATGTAAGGTCATGGTATTTAACACCCTGGGAGAAATTGTCCTTGTAAAAGAAATGATTTTTGATAGTGAGATACGGCTGGATGTTTCCACTTGGCCTGAAGGTTGTTACTTCCTAAAAGTTTCCAATGAAACTATATCAGCAACTGAAAAAATAATAATCCGTAAATAAATCTGGTGCAAGAGGATTTAAGGGATTATTGATCAACAAGCCTCCAATTTATTGGGGGCTTTTTTCATTTCAGGGGTGTGGGATTTCACCCATGTGGGTGAAATCCACCTACGCCTTTTCACCCTTTGCTTTTCGTAATATTTCAACAGCTAATTTTTTTCATTTTGTTTTTCTTATAAAGATCATAAAATCAATGAATTATAATAAACGGAATGCTTTTAAGCAAATCAATGCCAAAAAAGGCATACAAATTGGCTAAGAGGTAGAACGAGTCATAGTTCAAAACATACAGGAAAGGAGGATCCATGAGTAATAACGAAAATAATGAGGTATCAAAAATGATACTCACCCTGCTTTTAACTCTTAATTTTATAAATCAAACTACCATTTTTAACCAGTGCTTTTACATGAACCCAAAACAAAAGAGCAATTGCTCAATTTAAACAACCAGCACCTCGAAAACCAATTATTAAAAACAACCAACAATTATCATTTAAACAAGAAAACGAAAACATGGAATACAGGTACGAAACAAAAAAGACAGTGACCACCCAATCACAAATCTTGTTAAGTTACTTGACATTCCGTGTTTTATTGCGTATTTTTGAGAGCGTCATATACAAAGAATTGAATATTAAAACGGTATCATTTAGTGCCCTCTCAGAGAATACAAGTTATCATGAAAGATCACACAATACAAGTCTATCAACCATTAAAAAGTTACAACAATGAAAAAAAATTACCGCTTTTACTTAGCATTTCTATTCCTGCATCTTTTTCTGTTTGCAGGATGGTCTGCCTATGCAGACGGAGATGGGCCGGCAATCAGGGCTCATGAAACCATTTCTCTTCTTACAGCGCCTGCTGATTTCACTCCTTCGTTTTCACATACACCTGTTTTAAATCCTGATAACTCATTCAGGGGTTCAGTTGCGTATGGTGAAAATGTGTGGACCAAGCAATTATTTTCACTCGACATGGATACCCCGACAAGTCCAATGGTGATTGCAACAATTTACCCAATGTCTTATTCAGGGGATTTCACGCCTACCGATCCGGATTACATGTGGATGATCGATGGACAGGACAATTTCCTGAAAAAGGTGGATATTACTACCGGATTTGTTGTGGACAGTGTTTATATCCCCTGTCCGATTGAACAAGGCATTTGGACTGTTTTGTCAATTCATAAAGCCACCGGTGTTTTCTATGCGGTTGCAACCGATGGTGCACAGTCGATTCTGTACAAAATTGATCCTGTAAGTGGTGATATTTTTAGCCTATTGAATCTGGATATGCAGGCTGTAATCAGTGGCGCTTTCGATGCCACCGGTACTCTGTACTTATTTGACATTGTTTCTGACAAGATATTTTCAGTGGATGTTGCAAATCTAAGTATCAATACGCTCGGAGATTCCGGATTCGATGGAAATTATGCACAGGGTATGGGCTATGATTCACAAAATGATGTAGTTTACCTGGCAGCTTATAATGCTGATACAGATGCAGGCCCTGAGTTGAGATCTTTGGACCGGTCAACGGGATTAACAACCTTAGTTGCTGCTTTGCCTGGTGAAACCACTGCATTTGGATTTCCCTATGTCACCACCCCTGATGATTTTGTGAAGGCCGGTGACGACCACTGGACTTCACCATGCGGCTACCTGGAATTTGGCCAGGATGGCGATTTCCCGCCTCTTCCGGCTGATTTCTTCGGTCCGGGCTCCGATCCTTTTGATGGTATTATAGCACTAAAGGGAGCAAATTCAGATGGCTCGCAATTCCCTGCAGCCGATGTCGTGGTAACCAGGCTTGGTGATGTGCCTTTCTCCTCACCCTATCCTTCAACCGGCACCATAGATATTCAAATGGTCGAACTCAAACTGAAAAGTACCGAACCGATTAGCATATCCATTTTTGGCATCGATTCGTTTTTTGATGTATTCGTTGAATTGAATTATAGTGTAGTCCCTTACGGATTAAATACAATTACCAAGGAAGATGCATACGGTGGTGTTTTTGAAAAGGAAGTTTCTCCATACCTGGTGTTTACCTTTACGGATGTTACGAACCCAACCTATGTATTAACTTTTGACACCTATAACGAGGGCCTGCCGCCATTGGATCTTGTTTCAGTAGATCCTTACCCATGGACACACTCCCCGATCGAAAACGAATTTGATCCGATGAGTGAAGATCCGTTAATTTTAAGAACAAATGCCGGTAACGATATTTACCTGTTGCCCTATCTTGTAAGAAACGACAATCTTTTCCTGGATATGGGCCAGGATGGAGCGCCTGTAGCCTGGCAAGGTTCAGGGTTTAATGATGGCGAATGGTATTATTACGAAAACTTCAATTGGTGGAATGTATGGTTTTACGATCACCCAGTTGATGACACCAGGAGAAAAGTCATCGATGGCATGTTAATGATCCAACCCCGTATGCCAGATTTACCCAGTTATGTTGAAATTGTGTTCAACTGGTCTACGCCTGAGTGGCCCGGATATCCGGAAGTTAATCGCCCACCTTTGCCCGGTGATGTTACGGATCCGGCATACGAACAATCAGTTATACAAAGGTCTGAGCCATTAATTATTTACGAGGATAATATTTTTGAAGATATTCCGATACCTATTCCATTCGAAATTTTGGAATACAATCCTGAATGGCTTTCCATCGACCTGCGTGGATATAATTTTATCCTTGTCGGCGATATTCAGCATGTGTGCTTTAAAGAAGGTGATTGCCCCGAAACCGGTTTGGATTGGGGTGATGCGCCGGATGGTGCCGCGGCTCCGATGTACCGTACCCTATCGGCTAACAATGGCCCCAGTCATATAATCGTTCCCACAATTCATATGGGTCCAACCATTGATGGTGAAGACGACGGCCAACCAGATATGGCAGCTGTTGGTGATGACAACGTTCCTTCACCGACGGATGAGGACGGTGTAATATTCCTCTCCAGCATGGTTTCCGGTCAAACCGCCACTATCCAGGTGGATGCTTCTGTGGATGGCTTCCTCAATGCATGGCTGGATTTTGACATGAGTTATTCATTTACGGGTGAACAAATATTTATAGATAAACTCCTGCTTGCAGGTATCAACACCCTTTCGTTTGATGTACCTGCATCGTCAATTACTGGAACCACCTTTGCACGTTTCAGGTTTGATACCAACGGAGGATTGAATTATTATGGTCCGGCCGAAAATGGTGAAGTGGAGGATTACATGATTGAAATAGTCCCTGAAGAGGATAAAAGCAAAATGCATATGGTGCAATGGCCTGACCTTACCACCGACGGTGTGGACAATTATTGTATGAATGAGGTTGTACTTGCTGATGATTTCCTCTGTATCGAAACAGGTTATATCACCGATATTCATGTCTGGGGAAGCTGGTTTAATGATTATCTTCCTGAAGTACCACCAAAAATTGTTCTTGGACTTTGGTCGGATAATCCTTCAGGGCAATATGGCTATAGTGAGCCACGTGATTTGCTCTGGGAATATACCTTTGAAACCGGTGACTATACCATGGAACAATATGCCCAGGTTGAAGATGGTGAGTGGTTCTACTGGCCTCAAACAGGTGGTGCGGAATTTCCGGGTGATTATTCTGTTTGGAAACTGAATTTCTATGTGCCCGAGGATTTAGCTATGGTTCAGGATTCAGGAACCATCTACTGGCTTAGTGTAAATGTTCAACCCGAACCGGGGTACAATTATAATTTTGGCTGGAAGAGCAGCCGCTACCATTTCAACGATTATGCCGTCTGGCAAATAGATCCGCCCATGTGGAACAAGTTGTGTTATCCTGAACAGCATCCACTGGTGGATGTATGTCAGGACCTGGCCTTTTACATCAGTGGAAGTCCGGAAACGCCACAGGAAGATTTTGATTGGGGCGATGCTCCCGATGCCGCCGGCGCAGTACTTTATCCCACACTTTCAGCCAGCAACGGTGCATACCACATGCTGGACGGATATACCTTCCTTGGAATGCTGATTGATCCGGAGGATGATGGTATTCCTGATGCCAATGCCCTGGGCGATGATCTTGATAACCTGCCTGATGAAAGTGGTGTTATGCTGACAAGTTCACTCATTTCAGGAGCAACAGCAACCATTGATATTTATGCAAACGGAAATTGTATGCTCAATGCCTGGTTCGATTTTTCACATAATTATAGCTGGGCCGATGCCGGTGAACATGTGTTTATCAATCAACCATTAAATCCGGGAGTAAATAACCTCAACATTCCTGTTCCTGTTGGGACCACAGAGGGTGATGTTTATGCCCGTTTCAGGGTGAATCAGAATGGAGGTATTTCTTATGACGGATATGGTTACGAAGGTGAGGTTGAAGATTACAAATTCTTTATCAACGATACGATTCCTGATACCAAGACGGGTAATCCGCAATATCCAGATCCCAGGGGATGGGATGTGAACTTTACCTATCCGGCCACGCTTGGCGACGACTGGATTTGCAGTGAGTCTGGTGCCGTGGAAGATTTCCATTTCTGGGTATCGTGGCTCAATGATATTGTACCCGATGAGTTTGAAAATGCCATTGAAAAATTCGATGTGAGTATTTTCAGCGATATACCGGCATCTCAAAGCCCGACCGAATACAGCATGCCTGGAGAAGAACTGTGGCAACGTTCATTCGCACCCGGAGAATTTACTTATGATCCGGTATTCGACCACCTCCAGGGTTGGTACGATCCGTACACCGGTAATGCAGATCCTCAAAATCACTACGGTTGCTACCGCATCGACATCGATAATTTTGACGATCCGTTTATCCAGGAAGAGGGTACCATTTACTGGCTGGTCATCTCTGCTCATATGATAAGTGGATCCGGAGGTGGCACACAGGATATTATTGTTACCCTCGATGGTGTTGATCCGGGAATACTTCCCTATCAGACATGGACCGAATCGGATGTTATTCTCAGTATTCAGGATTATAGTGGATACACCATTTCCTACACCATTGAACCTGATGGAATTGCACTGCATCCTGCTCTTCTCAACTGTGATTTAACAGGATTACCGGGAACGGTGGTGAGTGCAGAGGTTGATGTAATACCCGGTTGTGGCCCTGGTTGTGGCCCAACCGTAACATTGTATCAGAGCGGATTACTCATAGATCAAAAACAAAATTCAGGCTCCGGCAGTTTGGAAACATTAATTGTGACAAATCCGGGAGGCTATATTCCTGATCAGTTGACCATAGGATGCTTAGAGGGAAAAGTTCTCGAAATCCGTTTCGTGATCGAAACCGGGGAGGGATATCAGATCGGATGGAAAACCTCCATTGATCACTGGAACGACAATGCAACATATCTTGAAAATGATTTGGCATATAGCTGGTACGAAATGTACGATCCCATTACCCAGGAAAACCTTGATCTTTCATTTGTCATCACAGGAAACCCTGTACCACAGGAAGACTTCGACTGGGGTGATGCCCCCGATGCTGCAGGAGCAGTGCTTTATCCCACGCTGTCTGCAAGCAATGGAGCATACCACTCCCTGGATGGATACACCTTTATGGGACTACTGATTGATGCAGAGGCCAACGGAATTCCATCGCCATTTGCCCTTGGCGATGATCTGGATAACCTCGATGATGAGGATGGTGTAACACTTACCAGTTCGCTTGTTACGGGTGCCGCAGCAACACTGGATGTGTATGCCAACGGAGGTTGTCTGCTCAATGCCTGGTTTGACTTCAATAAAAATTTCTCCTGGGCCGATGCCGGTGAACATGTATTTGTAAATGTACCGCTGAATCCGGGAGTTAATAGCCTGAACCTTACCGTACCTGCCGGAACACTTGCCGGTGATCTGTTTGCCCGTTTCAGGGTGAACCAGAATGGTGGTATTCCCTATGACGGCTATGGTTATGAAGGTGAAGTGGAAGATTATAAATTTTATGTAAACGATACTATTCCAGACACCAAGACCGGTAATCCGCAATACCCCGATCCCAATGGATGGGATGTAAACTTTACCTATCCTGCTACATTGGGCGACGACTGGATTTGTAGCGAGTCGGGAGCTGTGGAAGATTTCCATTTCTGGGTATCTTGGCTCAATGATATAGTTCCTGAAGAGTTTGAAAATATAATTGAGAAATTCGATCTTTCTATTTATAGCGATATTCCGGCATCCCAGAGTCCGAGCGGTTTTAGCATGCCCGGCGATACACTTTGGGTACGCTCGTTCTATACAGGTGAATTCAGCTGGACCCCCGTTTTCGACCATCTACAGGGGTGGTATGATCCATATACCGGTGAAGCTGATCCTGAGAATCATTACGGATGTTACCGCATCGACATCGATAACTTTGAAGATCCGTTTATCCAGGTAGAGGGCACTATTTACTGGCTGGTCATCTCTGCTCATATGATAAGTGGCTCCGGCGGCGGTACACAGAATATTGTGGTAACACTCGACGGTGTTGACCCGGGCACTCTTCCCTATCAGACCTGGACTGAATCAGGTGTTGTACTCAGTATTCAGGATTTAAGCGGACCGGCTAACTATGAGATAGACCCTGATGGCATCAATTTGTGGGTGGCTCTTCTTAACTGTGATTTGACGGGACTTTCGGGAACTGTTATCAGTGCAGAGGTTGATGTGGAACCCTATTGTGGTCCCGGTTGTGGTGCAGATGTCATACTGTATCAAAGCGGATTGATCATTGATCAAAAATATAATGTGGGCTCCGGTAGTGTGGAAACAATTGTTGTGACCAACCCGGGAGGCTATATTCCTGATCAGTTAACCATTGGCTGCTACGAAGGCAAAGTTCTGGAAATCCGTTTCTTAATCGAAACCGGTGAAGACTATCAAATAGGATGGAAAACCTCCATTGATCATTTCAACGACAATGCCGTATATCAAATATTCGATTACTCGTACGACTGGATGGAGATGTATGATCCTATTTCCCAGGAAAACCTCGACCTTTCGTTTGTTATCACAGGAAATCCGGCCATCCCACAGGATGAACTTGACTTTGGCGACGCACCTGATCCTTCCTTCCCCACTTTACTGGCAAACGATGGTGCACGTCACTTCATCGACGGGGTGACATATATGGGTGCCCTGATTGATGGTGAACCTGATGGTATCCCAAATGCCACGGCTACCGGCGATGATCTCGATAATTTGCCCGATGAAGATGGTGTAACATTCATTACACCACTTGTGTTGGGTCAACCGGCACAGGTTAAAATAACTACCTCCGTAACAGGATGGCTCAGTGCCTGGGTTGATTTTAACAAGAATGGAAGCTGGGGCGATCCCGGTGAACAGATATTCACTGATGAATTGCTCCCTGGTGGTGACAATATACGCGCTTTCCTTGTCCCGATGCAGGCCCAGGTTGGAAACTCCTTCGCAAGATTCCGCTTCAGCAACCAGCAAACCGGATTATCTTATAAAGGCTTTGCTGAAAACGGTGAGGTGGAAGACTATCAGGTAGAAATTTCAGATAATGAAACCATCAAATGGATCCAGTATCCCGATGCAGAATTTAGTGGATACCACGCCCACGATTATCCGGGCAACGAATTGTATGTTGCCGACGACTGGCAGTGTGAAGGTGGATTGGTAACTGACCTGCACTGGTGGGGTTACTATGAGTTCCCCAACTCAGGTCCCTGCAAAGGTTTCAGGATAAGCATTTATGATAATGACCCGTCCGGACCTAAGCCTGGTGGACAGATATTGACATGGGATGCCAATTTTGGCCCGAATACAGGTGATATACAGGAATACTTTACCGGACATTATTCGGTTACCGGTGATAGCCTGTTCTATTATTACTTCGTATTACCGGAACCATTTGCACAGATAGAAGGCAACTTCTACTGGCTGGAGTTGATGGCCATGTCCCAGAATATTTCCAATAACGTTATCTGGAAATGGCAAACCAACGGTGATCCAACGATCCTGGGCATGCCGATTCAAAGGGATATCACAGGCTATATGTCATACCTGGATCTTAACATGGCATTTGTTATCACCTCAGCACAGGAAACAAGGGAAATGGACTTTGGGGATGCCAAGGACCCAACTTATCCTACGCTGTTGGTAAGCAATGGCGCCCGTCACCTGATCGATCCAAATATATACCTTGGCAACCTCATTGACGCTGAAACCGACGGATTACAGAGTGTAAATGCACTGGGTGATGACCTGAACAACCTGGATGATGAAGATGGCGTCATTATGAACAAACCATTTGTGATTGACGGTACCGGTATTGTTAAAGTTAAAGCTTCCGTTGATGGATACCTCAATGCCTGGTTCGATTTCAATGGGAATGGCTCATGGGCCGATGCGGGCGAACAGGTATTTATTGATGCCGTATTGACAGCCGGTTTGAACAGCCTGACATTTGCTATCCCTGACAGTGCAAATCCAGGGCCGACCTTTGCAAGATTCAGGTATAATACCACGGGTGGGTTGAGTTACACTGGATTTGCCTCAGATGGCGAAGTGGAAGATTACAGGGTTATGATCTATCCTCCGGGCTGGGGGTTCAACCCAACGGGATCTTCACACCTGATCTCTGTTCCGGTTGGAATAACCTTCAATTGTATTTCACTTTCATCCGGTGACTTCATTGGCACATATTATACGGATGAGAACGGAAACCTGGCATGCGGTGGCGCAGCCTGGTGGGATGGAACCAATAACCAGGTGGTAATGGCATTTGGTGATGATATAACCACTCCCCTTATCAAAGAAGGTTTTGATGAGGATGAAGAGTTCACCTGGATGGTTTATTATACTGCAACAAGTTCTGATGAAGAAGTTGTGGTTGGATATAATACCGCTATGCCTGACTTTGATGGTAAATTCCACAACAATGGTATTTCAGCATTAACCTACGTCAGTAATCAGATTTCGGCAGCTGTATCATACCAAAATACAATATGTGCGGGTGATCCGGTGCAATTTACCACCTATGTTAGCCTTAACTGTGGGCCGGTAACATACTCATGGACCTCTGATCCTGCCGGATTTACGTCTAATTTACCCAATCCGACTGATACCCCGCTTGTAACCACCACATACTACCTCGAGGTCACCGATGGCTATAGTATTGCCAATATTCAGGCATCAGTAACAGTCAATCCGTTGCCAGTTGTGGTATGTCCCAACGACACAACTGTTTGTGATAACGGTGGGCCCTTTGTCCTGACGGGGGCAACACCAGCCGGTGGTACTTATTGGGGATTTGGAGTTTCAGGAGGTGTATTCTATCCAGTTGTTACCGGAACAGGCAATCATATCATACACTATTATTATACCGATGCCAACGGATGTACAAACGATTGTGATTTTGTAATTACAGTATCAGCAGCGCCTGTGGTAGATTGCCCGGCATGGATGGAAGCCTGCGAAAACGACCTGCCTGTATTGCTTAACAATGCCTACCCGCAGGGTGGTGATTATAACGGAAATGGGGTGGTATTTAATGATCCGGATTACTACTACGATCCATCACTCGCAGGAGTCGGAACATGGGTAATAACCTATTGTTATACCGATCCGGTAACCGGATGTTCCAATTGCTGTCAGTTTGATTTCATTGTTCATGCACTGCCGGTTGTTGACTGCCCCGATGATATGACCGTATGTATTGATACACCCCCATTTACCCCAGCTGGTGCAACACCAGCCGGAGGTACTTACTCCGGAACGGGCGTTTCAGGAGGTGTATTTGATCCTGCAGCAGCAGGTGTCGGTACACATATAATAACTTACACCTATGAGGATCCGCAGACATTCTGCATTAACACGTGTGCATTTACCATCACCGTAGTTGAAATAATCGCGACATGTCCCGATGACTTCGAAATGTGTATCGATGATGGCCCGCTTACCTTAACAGGCGGACTACCGGCCGGAGGCACTTACAATGGCCCTGGTGTTAGTGGCGGTGTATTCTATCCATTGGTTGCCGGAACAGGTAATCACACACTATCTTACACAGTAGTATATCCGGGTACCAATTGCTACGACATATGTTATTTCGTAGCAACAGTACATCCTTTACCGGTGATGGATTGCCCTGCAGAAATGGGAGCCTGTTTCGATACAGGTTTAAAACCACTGGACAATTGCTATCCCCTGGGAGGTGACTATTCAGGAACCGGTGTTGTGTTTGACGGTACCAATTACTACTTTGATACATCAGTTGGTGTTGGTATCTACCTGATCACCTATTGCTATACTGATCCGACTACCGGTTGCAGCAATTGCTGTGAATTCAACTTTGTTGTGAAAGCGCTTCCTGTAGTAGATTGCGGTGATGATATGCTGGTTTGTATCAGCGTTGCACCATTTAACCTTACCCAGGCAACCCCAACAGGTGGTGCCTATTCCGGAACCGGAGTTACGGCTGGCGTATTTGATCCTGCCGCAGCAGGTGCGGGTGACCATGTTATTACATATACTTACACCGATCCACAGACATTCTGTACCAATACCTGTACGTTTGTTATCACAGTCATCGAAGTAATTGCCGTATGCCCTGAAGATATGGCTGTGTGTATTGATGAAGCCCCGTTTGTCTTAACCGGAGGATCACCTTCAGGAGGTGTTTATACCGGCCCGGGTGTAAGCGGTGGTATATTCAGACCGGTTATGGCCGGAGTTGGAACCCACTTCATTCAGTATTGTGTGGCCGATCCGCTTCTGCCCAATTGTGTTGATTGCTGCGAGTTTGCCATAACAGTATACCCGTTGCCGAATATGGATTGTCCTGCCGATTTCGAGGCTTGCCTCGGAGCACCACCACTACTGCTGACAGGTGGCTATCCTCTTGGTGGTGAATACTCAGGAACCGGTGTTACCGAAAACGGTGGACAGTATTTCTTCGATCCGGCAACAGCTGGTCTGGGAAATCACACGATTATCTATTGCTACACTGATCCGAATACCCTGTGCACGAATTGCTGTGCCTTTGTCATCACGGTGGTGGCCGATCATGTGATTGATTTCAATGATGGCTGGAGAGGGATCTCAAGTTACATCATTCCTGAGAATAACGATTTGGATCACGTGTTGCATTCTATTATGGATGATCTGATCATTTTCTACAACCTGACAGGAACATTCTGGCCATCCCAATTCATTTATACGCTCAATAAGTGGGATGAGTACGATGGTTATATTATGAAAACCAGCGATGATGGTGTCCTTCCGATTTGTGGCAATGAGGTTACCAATAAAACGGTCAACCTTGGTCAGGGATGGAACATCATCCCGGTATTGAGTTCGTTTGCAGTTGATATTGAAACAATGTTTACGGGTGTTGACAACTTTGTGCTGGCCAAGGATGTGGCCGGACCGGGTGTTTACTGGAAGAATTATGGTATTAACACCATTTACAATGTGATTCCGGGTAGTGCATACTTCGTATTGATGAGCGGTCCCGGAAGTATTACCTATCCTATGCAGACTGATAATGCCTCCACAACTAAACCGGTTGAATTACCCGTCTCACCATGGAACGAGGTTACAAATACACCGGCGTCACATACGGTAGTGTTCAATGTAGCTTCCGGTCAGTTTGAACCTGGTGATATCATCGGTGGATTCAATGCTGACGGGTGGTACACAGGAATTGCTGAGGCCGGCGAATCCGGTCAGTCCTTCGTGCTTGCACTCAACGGCGATGATCCTTACTCAACCGAAATTGATGGCTTTGTTAGTGGTGAGCTACTGAGATACAAACTGTATCGCTCATCAACAGGGGAGACTTTCGACCTGGATGTCATTTACAATCCTGAAATGAATACCGGATACTTCGAGAATCATGGTATGTCTGAAATAGGTTCCGTAAAGATGTCTGCAACCGGAATTTCCGAACAGGCATCAGGTAAGCTGAGAATTTACCCGAACCCGACCCATGGTATCTTTACCATCGAAGGCATCGACGCCAACGTTGGAGTACAGATCTTCAACACCTTTGGTGAAGAGATATATATGAATGAAATGTACCTGCCCGAAAAGCTTGACTTAACGAGTCAGCCCAAAGGTATGTACATCATCAGGATCGAAAATAACGGAGAAGTTTATTACGAAAAACTGGTAATAGAATAAGCCCATGAAATAAAACTTAAAGGGAGGATTACAAGTGCGGAACCCCGTCTGTGAAAGCAGGCGGGGTATCCGTTTTTTAAGAAATTTATTTTTTATTGTGTTCTAATCAAACTGTCACTAAAATGGGTAGAAGTGCTTACACTGGTTAAAAATCAGAACCCGGTAATTTTCATACTTGAGCAAAAGCATACACCAAATTATAAACTAAAAATACAAATTATGAAAAAATTTTTACTAATTCTCAGTTTCCTGGTTTCATGCAGCCTGACTTCATT
>JABMQA010000066.1 GCA_013203545.1 Bacteroidota bacterium | reverse complement strand
TTTTTTGTCATCCCCAATACAGTCGTGCCTCTTTATGGGGCAGGCGAATTACGCGAATTAAACGAATTTTTTGTTTATTCAAAATGGTTTTTGTTTTTTATCAGTGAAATTTGCCTGCCCTGTAGCATAGTGTATCAGGGTGTAATCTGTGGACTGTTTTTTTGTGTGTAATTAGTGGATTATTTTTTTGCTATGATTTTCCAATGTCCGCCTTTGGCTGGACCGACACGCTCAATTTTGCCTTCTGATTTAAGTTTACGTACATATTCTTTTGTAATTGTGAGGCCTTTGTTAATTAAGCGTGCAATTTGCGAAAGTGTGATTTTATTATCTTCCCCTATTAGCGAAAGGATTTGATCTTCGGTGGTTAAAGTTTTCTGGTCGGTTTTCTGGTCGGTTTTCTGGTCGGTTTTCTGGTCGGTTTTTTTAAAGCTTACTGAAAAGAGATGTCTGCGGCTTTCGAAAACAGGTTCGGGTAAGTTTTCGTTCATGCATTCGTTGATAATTTTTAACGTGCCACGTCCCCAACTTTCAATAAATCCAGATTTATAGAAAACATCGGCAAGCAAAGTATTCCTTGGTTTAGACAGGTGTTCGTGTTTTAAATCCTCAACTGTTAAATCATCTGGTAGAGTGCCTTCATTCATGATCAAAAGCTTATCATCATATACTCTAACCTGCACAGCTGATGTTGTGTAATAGTTTCGGTGGATGATTGCATTGAGCAGTGCTTCACGTAATGCAAAATAAGGATATTCTAACTTTTCTCGTCGGTGAATACCTTCATAGCTAATGAGGCTTAAAAGATATTTGCTCTTCAGAATATTAAGCGTCTGTTCTACCTGTCGAAAAAGATTACCTTCAACTATATCGCTGGTTACAATGTCGGCATCCGAGGCAAAGCGGCCAATTTTAATATGAGCCTGTAGAAAATACTTTTGCGGGTTTTTCCCAAAAAGCAATACTGCAGCTCTTTTGAAGTGCTTATCTTTCATCAGGTTCAGCTTTTTTAGGAGCATGACTGAATCGGTTTCAGAAGCAATGGAAGGAATCCGGTCGATAGCAAGTTTCTTGAAATTTTCAATGGTGGATAAATCTATTTCATCCGATTTGAAAGGCTCTTCAATAACATTATCCCAGGTTTGCCCAAATTTTCGCATAAGAAAATCATTGAGTGAATTACCGATCAGTTCCATGTTTGTACAACCGCTTCTGAAATAATAACGTCCTCTTAATGATATAGGGACACTATATGCGGGGGTAATTATCTGAAGATAGTATTTATTATTTTCATTTCTAAGATTGATGGTAAGTGTAACCCCCATTAAATTCCGTGTTTTGTTGGGAATTTCTTCCATCAGTCTTTTGTAGTTGGTTATTCCGGCAATACTTCCGTCATCATTCACCCCAACAAAAACAGAACCTCCAATGGCGTTTGCAAAACCACATATCCATTTCAGATATTCGTCCTGCCATTTAAGTTTGTATTCTATGTTTTGAGATTCACTCATTGATTAATATTACAATAGATCGAATTTACCAAATTTCAAATGTTTTTTTATCATCAAATTATTTTTCTTGTCATCGAATTTGACTAATTGAACGAATTAAAAAAATAAAGTTATTCGTGTAATCTGTGTAATTAGCAGACAATGTTTATTTCAATTTTGGAATATTGGGCGTTAAATCGTTCAATGTCCAATTTCAATTGTTTTGTGATATTCGATGTATAAATCGTTGTAATTACATTGTATTTTCTTTTCAATATGCTCAAATTGAGCGCGAATAGCGTAGCCTTTGAGTAAATAATTTTTCAAAACTCTATTAGCCCAAATACGGAATTGAGTTGCGTTTTTTGAATTAACCCTATATCCTACAGACAAAATGGCATCAAGGTTATAGTACTGGGTTTGATATTTTTGAACTCCACTAATACCCATGTGTTCCAAAATGGAACATGTGCTATTTTCGATTAATTCCCCGGATTTATATATATTTTTCAGATGCTTTGTAATAGCAGGTCTTTGAATGCCAAACAACTCAGCAATTTGTTTTTGGGTAAGCCAAACAGTATCTTCTTCAAATCTTACCTCTAATGCGGTTTGATTATCTGGTGTTTGATACAAAATTATTTCACCTTGATTGTTGTCTGGATTTTCTTTCATCTTAAATCGAACTTCTCGTCGTGTTCCAATAGTTTTTTATCAACTTGTTAATTTATTACACACCCTAAAAGCAATAACCAATGGAGATGATCACATCAAGGTTATAGAGCTTCGTCTTATATTTTTTTCCATCCCGGGCAGTTAGTAAGGAATCCTTACATACTGAAATCTGATTTAATTCTTTTCTTTGAATACAGTCCACGAATTACACGGATTTACACGAATTGTTTTTTGTCATCGAATTGATCGAATTTAAGGATTAGAATTTTTCGTGTAATTCGTGCAATTCG
>JABMQA010000712.1 GCA_013203545.1 Bacteroidota bacterium | reverse complement strand
TTCAAAATACCCGGATTGCTTAAACCTTCCACCGGCTGCCACTGGAAGAATTCAAAATCTATTGCATCCCCATTCAGTTCGATGGTTTGATCCTCACAAATGGTGGCATCTTCACCAGCATTGGCATAGGGATTTTTGATGATTGTAATGGTTACCATATCATCAGCGATAACAATACATGGATTGTTTGGATAAGATGTTAAGGTGAAGGTGACCTCACCTACTGCAATTTGTGCGGGGGTGGGATCAAATACCGGGTTCAATATTCCCGGGTTGCTCAGGCCTGTTGATGGAGTCCAGGCTATATGATCATAATCCGTTGCAAATCCATTTAATAGTAAAGTAACATCCTCACAAATCGTTTCATCGAGCCCTGCATCCGCAGAAGGATTTTTCAAAATCGTGATTTCTACCTCATCATAGGCAACTGCTTCACACGGACCTATCGGAAAGACAGTGAGCTCAAAAATAACAACACCGGCATTGATCTGAGGTGGAGTGGGATCAAATACCGGATTCAATGCATTTGGATTGCTTAAACCTTCTATAGGCATCCACTGGAAAGATTCAAAATTGGTTGCTTCCCCATTTAGTTCAATGGATTGATCCTCACAAATGATGGCATCATCACCGGCAAAAGCAGAGGGATTTTTGATAATTGTGATTGATATCATATCATCAGCGATAACAATACATGGATTGTTTGGATAAGCTGATAAGGTGAAGGTGACCTCACCTCCCGTAATTTGTGCGGGGGTAGGATCAAAGACCGGGTTCAAAATTCCAGGGTCGGACAGGCCTGGTGCCGGGCTCCATTCAATGAAATCATAATCCGATGCTAATCCATTTAATTGTAAAGTAACATCCTCACAAATTGTTTCATCGCTCCCGGCATCTGCATAAGGATTTTTTAAGATCGTGATTTCTACCTCATCGTAGGCCACTGCCTCACATGGACCAACCGGAAAGACGGTGAGTTCAAAATTAACAACACCGGCATTGATCTGAGGTGGAGTAGGGTCAAATATCGGATTCAAAATACCCGGATTGCTTAAACCTTCCACCGGCTGCCACTGGAAGAATTCAAAATTGCCTGCCTCCCCATCCAGCTCGATTGTTTGATCCTCACACATGGTGGCATCATCACCAGCACTTGCATAAGGATTTTTGATAATTGTGATTGTTACCATATCATCAGCGATAACAATACATGGATTGTTTGGATAAGCTGTTAAGGTGAAAGTAATCTCCCCAACCGCAATTTGCAGCGGGGTAGGATCAAATACCGGGTCTAATATTCCAGGATTGCTCAGGCCTGCTGCCGGGCTCCATTCAATGAAATCGAAATCCGTGGCAAATCCATTTAATTGTAAAGTCACATCCTCACAAATCGTTTCATCGGGCCCGGCATCTGCATCAGGATTTTTAAGGATCGTGATCTCTACCTCATCGTAGGCAACTGCCTCACATGGGCCAATCGGAAAGACGGTGAGCTCAAAAATAACAACACCGGCAATGATCTGAGATTGTGTAGGATCAAATATTGGATTCAAAATATTTGGATTGATCAAGCCATCGGGTGGTGTCCATTGGAAATATTCGAAATGGTTGGCCACTCCATCCAGTTCGATGGTCTGATCCTCACACATTGTCGCATCATTACCGGCAAAGACTGTCGGATTTTTAACGATGGTAATAGTCATTTGGTCCTGCGAGCTGCCAGTACACGGGCTCATGGGATAAACAGTCAATGTAAAGGTTACCGTACCTGCGGCTATTTGTGCCGAAGTTGGGTCAAAAACAGGATTAAGAATCCCTGGATTGCTCAAACCGGTCGAAGGCGTCCAGGCTATATGATCAAAATCAGTGGCAATCCCATCCAGTTGGGTGCTTGCGTCTTCGCATATTGTCTGATCAGGGCCGGCATCCACAAGCGGATTTATATAGATCGTTACCAGCACCTCATCCATGGCATTCAGCACACATGGATTACTTGCATAGGCCGTAATGGTAAACAGAATCTGGCCCTGTTCAATTTGCCCGGGCGTTGGATCAAACACAGGGTTCAGCGTACCCGGATTGTTAAGCCCTTCCTCAGGCACCCAGTGAACATATTCAAAGTGGCTGCCCCCTCCATCCATCACCATGGTCTGATTTTCGCAAATGGTGGTATCCGCACCAGCATACACCGACGGATTTTGCAAAATGGTGATCAAAACATTATCATTTACCGAGACAGTGCATGGATCGATGGGTAAAGCCTGCAAATTGAAAGTAACCTCACCTGCTATAATCTGTGCTGGCGTTGGTGTGAACAAGGGATCCAATATGGCCGGATTACTGAGGCCAGTAGCCGGGCTCCACAGAATTTGTGAATAAGCAGTTGCATCGCCGTTTAGCTGGATGCCCTGATCTTCACAAACAACATCATCCCCGCCTGCATTAACAGTTGGGTTGGCAATAATGGTAAGAAACAATGTATCATAATTTGTAACCACACAGGGTGCCAGGGTTGGATCTGCCTGCAGAATAATATTGATCAAGCCGCCCAGGTTGTCGATGGGACCGGGATGATAAACCGTGCTCAAACTTGCCGGATTGTTAAAATAGCCATCACCTGATGTTGTCCACAAATGGTTGGTTCCATTCTGGACTGTTCCGGTTACCGAAATATTACCTCCTGTGCATATTGTTTGGTCCTCTCCGGCATCGATATTTGCAGATGGTTCAAAATATACTTTAATCCAATCGGAGGCTGTGGTTACGCACGGACTTATCGGATTTACTGTCATCGTTAACCTTTTTGAAGCCACCGACTGGACATCACCTTCTCCAGGATAATACAGGGGTTCAACGGCATGCGGGTCACTAAAGTGTCCATCGCCGTCGGTTGTCCAGATAATTTCGCCAGGATCTGTGGCAACAGCGATCAGTTGCAATGGCGGGTATTCACAGATATGCTGGAAGTTCTGGTTAAAAATTTCAGCGGTTGGTGGAACAATCACATCAACAAATAAGGTGTCAGAAACGGGTGTATTGCATGGCGAGATGGGATAAGCGGTAAGTACAATTCTAAAAAAACCCAAAAGCTTATCGTTAACGCCCGGGTAATAGGTCGAATTCAGGTTTGTAAGACTGCTGAAATTTCCGTCGCCTAATGTTTGCCAAAGAATGTACACATAATGTTGTGCCGATCCCGACAGAACAAGGTTGCTGCCTTTACAAACCTTGTTATTGGAACCTGCGTCAACAACCGGCAAAGGTATCAGGTTAAGGTTTATATCAGAGCTTGGATAAATATTGCAAGGTTGGATGGGATTGGCGGTAATGGTTAGGACAGCCCCTCCGTTGAGCACATCATCTGTGCTTGGATGGTATATCGTGGATAAACTTCCAGGGCTTTCGAAATACCCTGTTCCGGAGGTATTCCATTGAACAGAGGTATAATTTGTAGCAGATGCGTTAACGGTAATGGTCTGGTTTTCACATTTGGTAATATTTGCCGGAAAAGCATTTACTGTGGGGCCGGCCTGGAAATCTATCTCCAGCTGGTCGCATACCGTCATTACGCAGGGAGGTATGGCAAAGGCACAAAGGGTTAATGTGACGCCATCAGCAATATCATCAGGCCCGGGGGTATAGGATGTTGAAGGATCGTTTGGATCTGCGAATACCCCATCACCACTGGTTGTCCACAAAACCTGTGAAAAATGTTCTACCTCAGGTGCCAGCAAAACACTGATGTTGCTACAGGTCATAATATCATCACCTGCATAAACAACGGGCAATGGCAAAACATTAACCATCAATTGATCCGAATCAGTAAGGGAACACCCGCCCAGCGGAAAAGCTGTTATGGTCAACATCACATTCCCATTGATCAAATCCTGGGGACCAAAAGTATATGCCGGATCAAGCAGTGCCGGATTATCAAATGAGCCGTCGCCTGACGTTTCCCATAAAACATCACTGTAATTGGTAGATTCACCATTTAACTGAACCGTTTCGTTTGCGCAATTATCGATATCACCACCGGCAAAGACAGTTGGATTTACATTAACGATCACCAGTTTAAAATGGTTGGATTGGATAAGACCATCACTAACTTCCAGAAAATAGGTTGTACTATCCGCCGGGACAACATAAGGTTCCTTAATTGATGAGAAGAAACCGGGCGGGTCGGAGGTCCAGTTATAAGTGTAACTTCCGGTAGTACCCACAAAAATATTTGCGGCCAGTTGGGTTCCACCACCAATACAAATGGGATTTGGATTCGCCGTGGCATACGCATCAAAAGTTACATCACATTTCAAATCGATCATCGATGAAATCCCTAATGGGTACCACCTGGCAAACGGATATTGCGGATCATAGGCAATTTGTGTTACATCATACTCTTTTTCGGTTGTCCATGAAAATACCTTGAAAGTGTAATACTCAGCATAGCCAAAGCCCTCCTTATCAGGTGTACTCATGATATCCCCGAAAATACTGAAGATGATCCCGGCCGCTTCCCATGGATCGCCGCCGGCACATTTCCATACGCCATTGTCATTATAGAACGCACCGATCCAATCACCTTCACTTATAGGTATGTTGTTGATCCTTGGATTGGCAACCGGATTTATAATCATAAGCGCCGGGTTTACACTCCCACCCGTATTGATTATCGGGTTCCAGATCGGGGGGTACCCATCTCTGGTATTATCAGGATTTTTCACCGGGATATTCTCCTGGGGCATCGCGTTAATGCCCATTAAAAAACAAATTATCACCGGTAAAAATTTCTCAAAATGAGGAAACCGGATTTTCCTTGCTCGGTCAAAAATGTTGATATTTTTCATGTGCCTGTGTTTTGGATTAATCAAAAAAAATAAATCGGGTTTATTTAGCCAACCAAAGATAGGCATTTTCATTTAAACCCTTCCAAAATTTTCCTGTCATTAAAAGGTGTAACTTTTTGGCAACCGATTGCGTCATGATTAAAAATTTAAAGCATATGAAAAAGACAGTATCAACTTTATTAATGGCAATGATTTTGGTGAGTTTCCCGGTAGGTGAAATCACTGCCCAACCAAAAACAGAGAATGGTTATCAACCTGTAATTGTGCAGGTTTCGCTGGTTTACCCACTGGGGACCAATGGCAAAAATGTAGATGTGGAAAATTATGCTTCCCTCAACCTGCTAGCCGGATATGCTGCCGCATTAAAAGGTGTGGAGATATCCGGGATCGGGAGTGTATTAAAGGATTATGGTGAAGGTGTTCAAATATCAGGGCTTGGAAACGTGATTGGGAGTTATTTCAAGGGAATTCAGGTCAGTGGATTTGGAAATATTATCGGCGAATCCTTTGAAGGTGTTCAGATAACCGGATTTGGAAATATCAACGGAGGCCATGCAACCGGAATACAGATATCAGGTTTTACAAACATTAATGGTAGCAATTTCAATGGATTTCAAGCAACGGGTTTTGCCAATATCAACGGGAAAAAAATGGAAGGGCTGCAGATTGCCGGCTTTATGAACATCAACGGCGACCAAACGGAGGGCTTGCAGATTGCAGGCTTTGCCAATATTAGCGGTGGGGAAACGGAAGGTTTACAAATAGCCGGATTTGCCAACATCAACGAAAGTTTCGACGGCCTGCAGATTGCCGCCTTTAATGCCGGTGGTGATGTGAGGGGCATGCAGATAGGCGTTGTAAATATCGCTGAAAATATGAAAGGGATTCCTTTTGGGGTATTCAGTTATGTGAAAAACGGTTACCGTAAAATGGATGTATGGGGCAACGAAAGTTTTTACCTGAATGCCGGCTTCAAGAGCGGAATCAGTGGATTTTACAACATTGTTGCCGTAGGGTTTCGCCCCGAATCGGGATACAACAGGTATGGCCTTACCTGGGGACTCGGTTCCGAAATACCTCTGGGTAAAGGTGCTTTCATGAATCTTGAAGCAACAGCCACCCAGATTGGTGAAGATGAAATATGGACCAATAAACTCAATCTGCTCAATCAGTTTAAAATGAATTTCGGAGGTATGGTCGCACCAAAACTGGGGATTTATGCCGGACCAACCTTCAATGTGCTGGTATCGGAATATGTGAACGCCGACGGCTCCATTGGCTCAAAAATAGCACCTTCATGGAACTTTTACGATCATACCGGCAGCAAAACCAACGTAAAAATATGGGTTGGTTTAAATGTCGGTTTGAGGGTTTTCTGATTTTGATACCGTCGTTGGGAAATCCTTCAGGCACAATCATTAATTTGGTTGTGCCTTTTTTAAAATGCAAGTGTTTAAAAAAAGTATAATTTCGCATTTTGAAGCGATATGAAAAAAATGAATATCATCATAGCGGGCGATGGGGAAGTGGGATTTCATCTTGCAAAACTCCTTACGGATGAAAATCACGATATCACCGTGGTTGACCCGAATACTGAATTACTCAAACTAATTGAGGCACATACCGATCTGATGACCATTGCGGGTGATTCAACCTCCATATCGATTCTTGAACGTGCCAATATTAAAAGGGCTGATCTGCTGATTTCAGTTGTACACGACGAACAAATCAATCTGATGACGTGTATAATTGGTAAAAAACTCGGCGCCAAACGTACAATTGCTAGGGTTAACAACACCGAATACCTCGATTTAAAAAACGAAGAACTTTTCAGAAGCATGGGTGTTGATCATATGGTGTGCCCGGAAAAGCTGGCTGCAGAAGAAATTGTCAACCTCCTCGAGCAAACCGCTGCAACCGAAACGTTTGAATTTTCTGGTGGCAAACTGATGCTATTCCTTATTAAACTTGACGAAAAAGCAGAGGTCGTTGGTAAAACACTTGATCAGATCGC
>JABMQA010000711.1 GCA_013203545.1 Bacteroidota bacterium | reverse complement strand
GATGTATGCTTCTTGTATTGACTGTATTCCGGGGTCTGGTTTATTGTCGTAGTATTCAATAACGGCATCTGCCCAGTCGGCATGGTCGGAGTAGTTGCTGTTGCCACCATCTGAAATATACAGTGCCATTTTTTCAATTCCTATCAGGTCAACCTCAACTGCTTTGGCAGGATCTCCTTTCTTCATCAATCCGCTCTGCCACAATATTTTTTTGTCGCCCATAACAAAAAATTCCACCGAACCCCTCTCCCCGCTTTCATTGTCCACACCAACCATTGCCGAGAAAATTTTGGCTGTACCATGCAGGTCGATCATCATTTTGCTTACCGCATGTGTGCCCACACCCCGGTCGAAAAGCTGACCGGCTATGGTAAGGGGGTTGCCCTCAACGCTTTTGTTTACCTGGTTTGTACCCCACTCGATATCCATGGTGCTGAGATCCATCTCGTCGAGGTAAATGGTATGGGTTTCCCGCTGGCAGCTGATGAGCAAAACCGTACAAATCGCTACTACAAATAGTCTTTTCATCTGTTTAAAATTTGTTTCCCGCAGATAACGCTGATTTTCACAGATAGTTTTTCTGCGTTTATCTGCACAATCTGCGGGAAAATTGTTTGCCTGGTAATCATGCTCGTGGGTGTTAAAATTGCTTATCATAGGTGTTTCATTTTACTTTATCGTCATTCTCCCGATACTTCTGTTTGTTGTTGTTGCCTGTACCCAATGATGTAGCCAACAATCTCTTTAACGGTTCTCATTTTGGCCTCCAGGATGTCGGGGTGTACAATTTCAGGTTTTCCATCCTGAATGATACTTATCTCGGGATCCATGAAACAATAGGTGTAGAAGGTATTCACCATAATTTCATCCATTTTGAATAGTTGATCATATGTCAATACCGACTTAATGACCAATTCCTTATTAAGGTCATTTTCAGCATATAAATTAATAAAAAACCAAAAGGCCTTTTTTAATTCCATGGTTTTTATAAATCCCAGGGCCTGCTCCCACGAATAGGTTTCAGGATAGATAGTATCTCTGTAACTTGCATCATTTAACACTTTATGAAATTCATTACCAATGAACAGGGAATCATCGGTCATCTCCAACCCTTTTTCGTTGAGATTCGCCATCCAATTGATTATAGCTATCTCTTGTGCCTGATCAATTTTCGAATTCAGACTGTCAGGTATTTGACCGAGAAGAATCATGGGCACACAAATAGAAATTATGATCAAGTTGGCTTTCGAATTTTTTTCTTTCATAAGAAAAATTTAAATATTATTTGGATTGTGTTATACCAGTTGTGATTTTTATTGAGACAGTAATTCTGTTAACCTGTCTATTTTTGCTTCAACAGATTCCAGGCGGGTTTCGGATTCTTTAAATTTTTGCTCGTAGCGTTTTAAAATGTTTAGATAATCACCATTGTGTACGCCGATCACTGTGTTGACCAATTTTGGCCCATTATCCTGGTTGGATTCCCAAGCCCTGCCTACTGTCAGTTTTAAATCATCCACTGTCATATTTTCGGGTGCAACTGCAATACCATAACCGGGAATATCACTATTCCCGACAATATAATCTCCACTATTTACAATTCCCATTATTTTTACTGGTACCTGGCCCATAAAAGCAATATTGTTTCCAAGATGACTCTCTCCTTCCGGCGGAATATTTCCCAGCACAATGGGATGGTGCGAAACTGCCATTATCTGTTCTGCATGGCAAAGGTCTTTGGTAATCTTGCCACCTTTTACAGCTACAATATCGCCCGCACCGATGGCTTCTTCAAAATCAAGACGTTCCAGCCACTCAGCGTAATCACCATTCCCGGAGCTGTATTCTACCCCAATATTAGGGTAGGTGGCAATTGCTTCTGAAATTTTGCCCCTAAAATGATGTTGTGCATGCAATTTATCCAGTGTGCTTGCCAATGCGCCCCTCAAGCCAAAGAAAAAGGCTGGTGTAAGTGTACTAAGTGCCCAGTCTTCAACTGATTGGGCTTTGATAGAGCCCATCCGGACATCATCGTAATCAGAAAATTGTATAAATTCGTTTTCTTTACTTAAAGGATTTGAAACAACATCGTTCATGCAAATATTTGGTATTCCCCAAAATCCCAGGTTCATAATTTCTATTTCGTCTATGCCGAGAGCAGAAAGATTTATCTCAGGGATTTTCGGAACAAGAGTAACATTAGGGAAGTTGTATGGGCCAGCAGAGTATGAGTCAATATGAACCCTCCACCAATTGAATCCAGGGAAAACCGTAAATTTACCAAGCATTTGTACATTTTTTAAATTTACGGGAAGACCCAGCTTTGAATTAATAAAACCAGTAACAAGATTGCCAACACCTACTGCCAATCCGCCAATTGTTTTAGCATCCAGCACAATACCTTCCTGTACAATGTTGGTTAACAGGTTAAGCTTATTCCCGCTGTAATTACAATCGATCAGGTTTTTTAAGTCGGTTTTTTGCTGTTCGGTAATTCCCAGGTCGTAGCTCATAGCTGGTAGTCCGTTATTGGCACTTGCCTTACCCAGTTTTATTTTAATTCCGTCTCCATCTCCGGTATTGGTATTTTCGAATAGTGCGATAAATCCGGTACTATTTTTTTTCACAGCCAATTCACCATTAACCTGTAATGAAGGATTAGAAAAATCACCATAAATAAGTGGGGTTGGATTGTTACCAATGTAAAGTTTGCTGTCTCCGTCCTCCGTTAATCCGGAATTTCCTATAAAAATGTTATAATGGCCGGACACGTTGTTATATCCTGCCCAGGTACCAATTGCTATATTTCCCATCCCATCTGTAGTTTTATTAAGTGCCTGGTAACCAATTGCTGTATTATAACTGCCAAGGGTATTGTCATGAAGTGCCTCAATTCCAACAGCAACATTATGAGAAGCAGCTAAGGAGGAATTTGCACCAGATCCGTAACCAAGAAACGTACTTGACCAATTCGTTTTGCAATCCTCCAAATCGTTTATTGCATATGTCTTTTCATCTACGTAAGATTTTACTTCATCTACGTAAGATTTTACTGCTTTTTCAGTGGGTATGGCATCATCGCTATTGCCAGCCAAAAGAATATCTGTTGAAATCTCATTGATGGAGGTGCCATTCTCTACCCTAAAACTTCCTGCTACATCCAAGGTGCTTGCAGGTGACGGTGTGCCAATACCAACATCCCCGGATGAATTTATTGTTAGATCGACATTTGCGCTTGAGGGTGCGCCGTGACCCATAATAAATTTATTTGCTCCTGCATCCCAACCATCCCGGGTACTGCCCATAAAAAAAGAGGCTCCATTGCTTCCGCTATTATTAATTCTTAAAATTCCGTCATAGGTACCATGGCCTTCAATATGAAGCATAGCATCAGTAGGAGCTGAAGTGCCAATGCCGACTTTTCCAATGTTTGCATTATAAATATCATTCCCGGATTTCTGCCAGTTAAGTGGCACTTCTGTAAAAGTCCCACTGGTAGGATTTATGGTTATTGTTGTGTTACAGCTTAATTGAATTACTTTCAGGTCATTAGAGCCATTATCTACTACATAGGCATAATTGCCTGAAACAGCTACATAAAATGGAGATAATCCAATAGGAAGGCTGGCGCTGAGGCTGGGGCTTGCCGGGTTACTTACATCAACCACTTTCAAGTCATCATCGCCGGGATTCACTACACAGGCGTAGTTGCCCAAAACGGCTACACAATATGGAGATGAACCAATAGCAAGGCTGCCGCTGAGGTTAGGGTTTGCCGGGTCACTTACATCAATCACCACCAGGTCAGCAGCGCCTAAATCCAATAAATATGCATAGTTGCCCGAAACCTTTACAGAACCAGTAGATGAACCAATAGCAATGCTGCCACTTAGGCTGGGGTTTTCCGGGTCACTCACATCAATCACTTTCAGGTCACCTTCTTCGTAATCCGCTACATAGGCATAGTTGCCCGAAACGGCAATAGAAACAGGATGGAGACCAATAGGGAGGTTGCCACTGAGGCTAGGGTTTTCCGGGTCACTCACATCAATCACTTTCAGGTCATCATCGCCGTAATCCACTACATAGGCATAGTTGCCCGAAACTGAGACAGAAACAGGATAACAACCAATAGCAAGGCTGCCACTGAGGCTAGGGCTTCCCGGGTCACTTACATCAATCACTTTCAGGTCACAATCGCCCATATCCACGACATAGGCAAAGTTACCTGAAACGGTTATAAAAGTTGGAGCTCCACCAAACGCAAGGCTGCCACTGAGGCTAGGGTTTGCCGGGTCACTCACATCAATTACTTTCATGCCATTACCACCGTGGTTCAACACATAGAAATAGTTGCCCGAAATGGCTCCCCATCGTGGATGCAAACCAATAGCAAGGCTGCTACTTATGTTTAAGCAGGAGAAATCAGGCGGCAGAACTTCATTTCCAAAAACAGCCTGTGGGCTTAGGTTTTGCCAGGTGCCTGTGCCCTCCGCGTCGGAGGTCAGTATTTTCCCGGCTTCCTGGTTGCCATCAACCATTTTAATATTACCCTGTATATGGAGTTTTTCACCGGGTGTGCTTGTCCCTATACCAATATTCCCATTCGTATCAATAAGCATTGCTTCGCTACCTCTCACATCAAAGCGTATTTTATCATCATCGCTTGTTTTTTCCACTTGTATTTTAGTATCGCTATCCCAGTCGGATATTCCTTCCGTCAGTGATAATGAACCGTTGATCTTTACTTTATCAGTATCGAATTCTCCATAAATGAGTGGAGTTAATTTATCACTATTTTCTATGTAAAGTTTATTACTGCCGGTTTCGTAATACCCTGCCTGGTTTCCCAGGAATACGTTAAACGAACCAGTCTGGTTGTAATAACCAGCCCTATCGCCAAGTCCCGTATTAAAGTTACCTGTTGTATTGCGGGCAAGGGCATGGAACCCGTTGGCTGTATTATACAATCCAGTTGTATTTTCAGAAAGGGCACCACTTCCGTTGGCCGTATTACAGAAACCTGTTGTATTGGAATAAAGGGCCATATTTCCATTGGCTGTATTATCATTTCCTTCTGTATTGGAGTATAGTGCTTGGTAACCAATTGCAATGTTCCCTGGCGCCCATGTATTGGAATAAAGGGACTGGTGCCCAATTCCTACATTCCAGATGCCTGTTGTATTGGAATAAAGGGCACCATTTCCCATGGCCGTATTATTATATCCTTCTGTATTAGAATAACCAGCCCTATATCCAATAAATATATTTTCTCTATTTGTTAAATCATCATTATAGCCTGCAGAGTCACCAATAAAAACAGAGTGTCCTGTATTTCTAGGTTCCAACCGTGAACCATCCATTACCCATCTTTCAGTTCCCCCCACATAAAAACGAATCATATCATCATCTGTCCCTTTTTCAACCTGTATTTTTGTGTCATTATCTGCATCCCTTATTTCATCAGATCTAAAACTACCAACAGAATTGCTAACATATGTCTTCACGGCTTTTTCCGTGGGTACAGCATCATCGCTGTTGCCGGCCAGGAGGGTATCGTTTGAAAATTCATTGATTGATGTACCGTTTTGTAAATGCAAGGTACCTGCTACATCCAATGTGGAGGCAGGAGTAGTCGTTCCAATACCCACATGAGGTATCAATAATCATTGCTTCGCTTCCCCGCACATCAAACCGTATAAAATCTTCATCAGTACTCGCCTCTACAAGTACTTTTGTGTCGTTATCTGCATCTGATATCATCGGTTTCGATTCGTTTAACTGATCCTGTATGTTGCCGGTAACACCATCAACATATTGTAGTTCAGTATTGCTTACAGAACCGTCTGCCAGTTTGGTAGCATCAATACTGTCTGCCAGTTTCGCGTTGCTTACCGCTTCATTTGTGATGGTAAGCACACCATCGGTTGCCATGGTAGCATCACCACTAAATGCAACTTCCATTGCAACATTTAACGAATCACCAACATATATTTTACCTCTTTCCAGTGTTGCTATCGAAAAAACACTGTCATTGCTAATAAATAACTGTGCATCCAGTATTTTGGTAGCCCAATCCAGTGATACTGCATTGTAAATGAAATTGGCAGACGGATCGGGTGTATAACTGCCATCAGCACCCAGTCCCGCACCGGTTTGTGTTGTATTCAGTTCGATTTGTAAGGTGGAATCTGCATTTTTACGTGCAGTTTCCTCAGCCAGGATAAGAGCTGCCAACTGGGCATTGTTTCCCACTTTTTGCCAGGCGGCCCCATTAAAATATTAGAATCCTGCCTCGCCATCTGTCTGGTAGATCAGCAACCCCGTAGCCGGAGATGCAGGCCGGTTGGCTTCCGAAATTCGCGGGATAAGCAATCCCAGGCTGTCGGCCTTGATATCCAGCATCGCTGAGGGATCGGGTGGACTGTTGTCGCTGGTAATGGATACGTTTTGTGCATTAAGGCCGGATCCAAATAGAAGGAGCATGCACGCCAGGAGGGCGCAGGGTAATAATTTTAAATGGGGTATGTAATCT
>JABMQA010000065.1 GCA_013203545.1 Bacteroidota bacterium | reverse complement strand
GTATGACGGCAAGGTGATTTTCTTTGATCAGACAACTGCTGAAAACCCAATTTTGCTGGTTACACCCGAAATGATCATGTCAGAAATCGGAACAGTAATTATTGAAGTTGGTGAAGCGTATCAGGACCCGAATGTTATACTCGGGACGGTTACTGATCCGTCGGACCCAACAACTTTTACCGGAATTGAAACATTTGCTGTAGGTTCAGATTGGGAAGAATTTACAGTGGACTGGTCAGCGTATACCGGGACTGATACCTACATAGGATTGATGTACGATGGACCTCAAAGTGGTTTCTTCAGTTTGAACACCGTTAAGATGACGGGGGCAGGTGCACCTCCGGTTGGCGATGCCTGGGAGACATTCGAGGATTACACCGCCGGGGATTACCTCGTCGCACAGGCCAACTCCATGGGACGTGATTACTGGACAACCTGGAGTAACTCACCCGGAAGCGCCGAAGATCCAATGGTTTCATCTGATCAGGCTTATGCAGGATCCAACTCCCTCGTAATCGAAGGAACCAATGATGCTGTTTTGTTATTCGATGATATCACTGAAGGAATCTGGGCTGTTAGCTTCAGGATTTTTGTGCCAACGGATTATTTCGGATATTTTAACCTCTTGCAGGAGTTTGCCGGATCCAGCAGTCAGTGGGGCATGCAGGCCTACTTTGATGCAGGCGGGATTGGCACTGTTGATGCCGGTGGAGCAGGCGCAGGTACTTTCAACTATAGTTACGACACCTGGATCTTTGTTGAGGTAGTTGTTGATTTGGATGATGATTGGGCACAAATGATCGTTGATGGCAACAGCATTGTTGAGTGGCAGTGGAGCACGGGTTCATTCGGCACGGGAACACTTAACCAGCTTGGTGCGATGAACCTGTATGCCTGGAATGCCAATGGAACACCAAAAGCCTATTTTGACGATATTGATTTACAGGAATTTATGATGGCTGAAATATTTGAAGATTTCGAAACCTACAATTCAGGGGAACAGCTTGTTGAGCAGGCTGTGGCCCAGGGAATTGATTACTGGACCACCTGGAGTAACAGCCCTGGCAGCGCTGAAGATCCGTATATCTCTTCAGATGTATCCCAGAGCGGCAACAACTCGGTTGTAATCGAAGGCACCAATGACGCAGTGTTACTGTTTGGTAATAAAACCAGCGGGGCCTACACGGTATTTTTCGGCATTTATGTGCCGAGTGGATTCTATGGTTATTTTAATCTTCTGCAGGATTTTGCTGGTACAAGCAGTCAGTGGGGGGCACAATGTTATTTTGACGCCGGCGGAATAGGAACGATTGATGCAGGTGGCGCTGGGGCTGGTGTATTCAATTACAACTACGACGAATGGGTACATGTTAAGGTGGATGTTGATCTGGATACCGACTGGGCAGATATTTACATAAACGATGCCTTGATTATCTCATGGCAGTGGAGCACGGGAACATTCGGAACCGGTACCCTCAACCAACTTTCGGCAATGAACCTGTGGGCCTGGGGAGATAACGGAACTCCAAAAGCCTATTTCGACGACATTGCATTGATCGAAAAAACGCCTCCGGTAGCAGTGGAAGAGATCACCGTTACTCAACAATTCCAGATCTATCCAAACCCGGCAACAACACTGCTGAATATTGAAAGCCCTGAGGAAATGATCGGAGTAAGGATCATGAACCAGATGGGACAGCTTGTATTCAGTAATACACAGAATGGCACAAAACTAACGCTGAATATTTCCGACTTTGAGCGTGGAGTGTATTTTGTTATAATTTCTACAAATAACAAACAGAACATTACGCAAAAACTTGTGATTAACTAAATGATTAATGATTGATTTTGTGTTAAGGGGGCGTCCAGTTGGATGCCCTCTTTTTTTATATGTTATACTTTGTGGATCTAAAAACTGTCTAAATTTTTAGATCAATCAATTTGATATTATATTTGACCCCAAATCAATTTCAGAAATGAAGACTTTTTATGTAACCGGCGAAAAAGCCAAATCACAAATTATACTTGGAGAACATTTCTACAACTTCAAAAAATATCTCCCGGACGATCATTTTGTGATCATTACCGATGAGGTTGTTAACCTATATTATGGAAGCCACTTTACCAACTTCAAGACCATTATTATTGGTTGTGGGGAAAAAATAAAAACACTTCAAACCGTCGAGTACATTTACCAGCAACTGCTCGATCTTGGTGTGGACAGATCCTGGTTCCTTGTTGGGATTGGAGGTGGAATTGTTTGCGATATTACCGGATTTGTTGCCTCCACCTATTTAAGGGGCATCAAGTTTGGATTTGTTGCTACCACTTTACTGGCACAGGTCGACGCCGCCATCGGTGGCAAAAACGGGGTGAATTTTCTGGGCTATAAGAATATGATAGGCACTTTCACCCAGCCGGAATTCATATTATGTGATACCTCCGTTCTCAATACATTACCAAAAGATGAAATCAGTAACGGGTACGCCGAGATCATCAAACATGCACTGATTAAAGATGCCGGGTTGTTTAATTATCTTGAATCGAACCGCGAAACAATTCTGCAAAATGATCCCCAAACCATTCAGCACCTGGTCTCAACTTCAATCACAATTAAAACAGAAATTGTGAACCTTGATGAAAAAGAACATGGGATCAGACGCCTCCTGAATTTCGGACACACCTTCGGTCATGCCATCGAGAAAGTTACAGGAATAAGCCATGGCAAAACTGTGGCTATTGG
This sequence comes from Bacteroidota bacterium, assembly GCA_013203545.1. Taxonomy (GTDB): domain Bacteria; phylum Bacteroidota; class Bacteroidia; order Bacteroidales; family 4484-276; genus JABMQA01. Next base: position 374 of record JABMQA010000065.1, on the reverse strand, counting down.
AAGCGTGATTGCTATAGAGCTATCCTGTAAGAGGAACCTGATTGGTAGAAATGATGCAGACCGGATCAAAGCCCTGATTGCGGGATTCGGCCTTCCTGTTGAATTGCCTGAATCAAATAAAAAAGAAATAATCGATGCCCTGTTGATGGATAAAAAAAGGGAAAATAACACCATCCATTTCATATTGCTGAAATCCATTGGAAAAGCCTTTGTTCAGGAATTAAGTGTTGAGGAAATACAATTAAATTATTAATCATATTTGTCCGGGAAATTATGTAAATCCATTCCAGGGCTTCCTGGCATCCTTCACAATCCATGTTTACCTTCCGCTAAGGGACGCAAGCCGCGAAGAATGAGGGGATGGTGTCCATAGC
>JABMQA010000064.1 GCA_013203545.1 Bacteroidota bacterium | reverse complement strand
CTGTTGTTGTACTTAATGGAATATCTAAAAATCCCATAATCCCAAAACTGATGAGGGCTGTAATGGCAATTGGCACGGCTCCGATTAATCCTATCTTAATGTTTTTAAACATAAATCCCAAAAGAATAATGACAATGATTAATGATAGGATCAGGCTCATAATCTGCCCTTCAAGAATCAGGTCCGTAAAAACCAATCCCTTGTAACCACTGCCTGCATAGTTGATCGTAATGCCTTTTTCCATAAAATCATCTTCAAAATTATTTATCGATGCCAATGTTGAATTAATCGCTTTGGAATTGTCACTTTTAAGCTGAAAATTAACATTTAGTTTTGAGTAGTCACAGTCAACGACTTTATTCAGGTTTTCCGGATCGCCCGACATTTCGTATAGCAACAGGTATTGAGCTATCATATCTTTTCTGTCGGGAATGGAATTAAATTCTTCGTTGTCTGCATTCATAACTTTATTCATCCGGTTTACATAATCCGTAAGCGAAAATGAATTTCCAACTATCTCCAGATCGTGAACAACAGTCTTTTGCATTTTATCAACCAGCTTCAATACTTCTGGTTCTTTGAAAATATCTTTGTTTTCTTCCCCTCCATCCAACACAAGATTAAGTGTGGTGGTGCCTCCGAAATTTTCGTTGATAAATTTATCCGTTAAAACAATTTCACTGTCCTTTTCAAATTTATCGAGGAAGCTTGAGTTAATCCAGATTTTTTGCATTCCGACGATTGAAAGAACGATGATTACGGCAGTAGCAATTATTGATATGCTTTTCCGGTTCACAACCCATGCAGCAAATTTGGCGGAAAAGACGGACTTGTCATTTGTTCCTATTGTTTTAACCTTTCTCACTTTTGGCAAACCAAAGATCATGATTCCTGCCGGTATCAGGGTTAGCGAAAATAGCATGGCCGCTACTACTCCAAATGCGGTAAAAATCCCAAAGTATTTAATCGGGTAAACCTGCGAAGTTAGTAGAGAAATAAACCCGACTGCGGTTGTTATAGAAGTCATTACTACCGGGCTCCACATGTTTTTTATCATATCGTTAACAGCTTCTTTTTTCCCGGCATCAGGGTTTTGGCGCTGAAACAATTGCAAATGGCTATACAAGTGAATACCGTCGGCAACTCCAATGGCAATAAGCATAACCGGGATCATTGTAGAAACGGCGTATATCGGGATGTCAACCAGTGCCATTAATCCAAATGCCCATAAAACGCTGAAGAACACTACCAGCATAGTAAGTATGGTGCTTTTAATACTTCTAAGCATAAAAAATAAAACAATGGTGATTACAAGCAATACTATTGGAACCATCTTTTTCATATCTGCAGGGCCAAGAAGTGCCATTGTGCCTTCCACAATCGGCCGGCCGGCTACATGTATTTTTATATTTTCGGTTTGGAACGAAGCTGCCAGTTCAAGTATTTCCTCATAAAATTCCTGAGTAAAAACATCATCTTTAATTTCTGCAATAACAACGGTTACAGTTTCATCAGTTGAAACGAGGCGGCCAAAGATCATTTCATTGTTCCTGACATTTTCTTTCAAAGTATTAAGCTTCTCTTCTGTTTTAGGAACCCGTTTAAAAAATGCCTTCACATCCATTCCGTCTTCTGTCCCAACAATGTTATCGGCAGTGTATAAAGAGGTTACATCCGCTTTCTCGATTTCCTCCATTTTTTGCAATCTTTTGGTTAGCTGTTTTAAAGTATCCAATGTTGCAGTATTGTATATTCCATTTTGATTTTCGATAGCCACAATAATTCCGTCGTTTATTCCAAACCACTCTTCGGCCTGGTCGCTATAAACAAAAGCGGGATGGTCCTGCGGCATGTATTTATCAAGGTCAGTCTCCATCCTGGAGTTTTCCTTCATTGCCATAAAAAACAAAGCACTTATTATGATGGTAACAACAAGCGTTATCCATGGAGCTTTTAGTAGTTTTTTCAGTATGTTTTCCATAATTTATAAGTTAGTTAGTATTCGCTAATTTAATATGTTTAAAAAAAGCTGTCGGGTAAGTCATTCTATTTTGTATGATACGTTTACGACAGCATATTCAGGTTACAATACTTTTGTTTTCAATAATTAAAGGGTTTTTAAACTTTTATCTTCGTCAAATTTGTAAATTGAAAATAGTTTTTCACTTCCTTTTATTTTTGAGGCTACTAACCAATTAAATGTATTTTGAGTAACATTATTTAGATGATTATATACTTCCTCTGAAATAAGTAGTTGCGAATTGTATTTTTTATTTAACTGCTCGATCCTTGAGGCAATAATAACCACTTTCCCAGTAATTGAATACTGCTTTCGTATTGATGAACCAATATTTCCAGTTACAGCTTCATCATAATGAAGCCCAATACCTATACGGGTTTCTGGAATGTTTCCTTTATTAAATTCACTGTTTAATTGGTCGATAATCTCCAGTGAGGCTTCTGTGGCATGTTGACTGCTATTTCCTATAAAAACCGGAGCGCCAAAGGTTGCCATAAACCCATCCCCGAGAAATTGATTGATCACACCGTGATGAGATTCTATTATATTGATCATAAAACCAAATAAAGTATTCAGATAAGCAACGACCTCTTCAGGTTGATGCCGGTCAACAAAAGGGGTGAACTCACGTATATCAAGAAACATAATGCAAACTTTTTTTCTTGTTCCTGAAAGTTCCTTTTGATTTTTTAAAATGTTATCAGCAATTTGCGGTGATATCTGCTGTCCGAATAAATCAATTACCTCGTTTTTTTCTTTAATATTATTCCATGATACAATCATCTTTTTTTTAATAAGATCAGCAACAAAGCCGGCGGCTATTCCTGTAATTATCATTATTAATCCCTGACCCAGATACTGCATACCTGTCAGATCGGGATGAGCATTATCAACAGGTATATTTGCGAAATAGGTTGAATAATATATGGAAATAAGAATGAATTCAAAAGCAGCCAGCGTTCCTGTGAATATTGATAATTTAAAATTAAGCCTGAATGTAGAAAGAACAATAAAAATAAAATAGGTTAATGTTGCTGGGGCTTGCAGAATAATAGCCTGATTTGAATATTCGACAATGAATATTAAAAGAATACTGAGCAAACTGACTTCTGAAAAGCTGTTAAAGTATCCGAAAAGCTGAGTATTACGAAACTGAAACTTGTTTCTTTTTCCAAATAAATAAAGAACAAAAAATTCATAAACAATTATGATGGCTGTAAAAATTAATATGGCATATATGGCAATATGGGTTTTGAACATATAAAGATATTCTTCACTATAAAAAAAGTAAATAACCAAAAGGGATATAGCTTCAAGTCCCAAAAGCCCTATAAGAATTAATGCACGCAAGCGCTCACTTTTGGAAATTTCGCTATTAAATAATTCCTCAACTGACATCATTTTTGTATATATTCTTGTATTTTACTTTTTGTTATTTGAATCTATTTCCCTAATACTTTAGTCAATACAACTATCAGATTATTACCTTCTGTTTTTAAATTAAAATTGTGATTGTTCAGGTCCCATTTTTTTACAAGCAACCTTAATGAACCCATTGCCATTAATGCAAGACTTTTATTGTCAATATCATCTCTTACATCCTTTTCTGATTGACCTTTCGAAATAATATTTTCAAGCGTTTGTGTATGCAGGTTTAAAATTTCAACAATTTTATTTTTCAGGATCTCTTCATTTTTAAAAATTTCCTCTGAAAATATAACGGATACCATTGAAGGGGTTTCTGAAAATAATTCGAGCATCCTTGAAAACATGAAAGTGATCTTTTCTATTGCTGTAGCTTCATAGGTCTCCATTATTTCGGAAAGCATAATCGCCATCTCTTTAAAATTATTCAGAATGCTTAGCAGAATTTCTGTTTTGCTATCAAAATGCCTGTATATTCCTGGTTCGGAAATGCCAATCGCTTTTGATAGATTTTTTATGGTCAGGCCCTGTATCCCTTTATCATCAATGATATTGATTGATTCTTCAATGATCTGTTGTTGTCTTTCTGATAGCATAATTTTGTTTTTAATCTGCGGCAGAGTTAGTGAGTATTTACTAACTTCCAAGGAATTTGTCAATTATTTTTTAATCAAATGATTCCTCGTGGCTTGCCGCGAGGTTTCCTAATAAGCTCCCCTGATTTTCAGGGGAGATGTACCGCCATGGCGGTACAGAGGGGTATTATAAAAATCTG
>JABMQA010000063.1 GCA_013203545.1 Bacteroidota bacterium | reverse complement strand
CTCTTTCATCTCACCCAAGTTTAGCCCTAATACTTCTGTCTTTTCGATCACGCCTTGGCGTGAGAGAAATCTATTCCGTATTGTCATCACACTTTGAGGCCCTAATTTTTTAGGGCTGGGAACTCGAAATGACAAAGCTTAATTATGGGCTAAGGGGAAAGAAAGAGCGGGCGCAGCGCGCCCACTCTTTCATCTCACCCAAGTTTAGCCCTAATACTTCTGTCTTTTCGATGGATCCGCATCCCGATTTTTATAGGGATGGTGGAGACTGAGAAATCTGTTTTTTGAGACAATAAGTATACCTTGGTTCAGGAATTCTGAATTTGGGTATTGCGCCCACCAGTACGTTATTCATGATTACCCCTTCAATTACTCCCACCTGATGGCTTTCACAGGGTTAACCTTTGTGATGACATACGAAGGAACAATCATGAACACCACACAAACCACCACCGTACCTGCATTAATTGCCAGGACGCTGAGCCAATCCAGGGTGACCGGAACATAGGGCACATAATAGGACTCCTGGTCGAGCTTCAGGAAATGAAATTGCTGCTGGAGAATGATGATGGCCAACCCGAACAGGTTTCCCCATAACAAACCCCTGCCAATGATAAAAGTGGCATTGTAAACAAAAACTTTTCTGATGGAGAGATTTCTTGCCCCCAACGCTTTCAGAATTCCGATCATGTTGGTCTTTTCCAGGATCAGTATCAGAAGTGTGGAGATCATGTTGATAACAGCAACGGCAATCATTAGGATAAGAATAATGATCACGTTCATGTCCTGCAGGTTCAGCCAGTCGAAAATCTGGGGGTACAGCTCTTTGATGGAGGTGGCATCCAGCTTATAACCAACTTCATCGTAAACCTGTTCGTAAATTTTATCGAGGTCCTTGAAATTATCCACATACACGTCGAAACCGCTCACCATATCATCATCCCATTTATTCAAGCGCTGAATATGCCGGATATCACCTATTATAAAAATATCATCAAACTCTTCCAGCCCGGTTTCATAGATGCCCCTGATCACAAATTTCCGTCCCCTTGGAGAGACCTCATCCGGATTGATAAAATAGGCCCTGACCTCATCGCCCAGTTTAAAATTCAATTTATCCGCAAGCATTTTTGAGATCAGGATATCATTGGTTCGTTGTGCCGAATCAATCTCCAGAACGCTGCCTTCAACAATTTTATCCTTAAAAATATCCCAGTCATAATCTTTCCAGACGCCTTTCATAACTATTCCCTGAATCTGATCGTTGGTTTTTATCAAACCCGATTTGGTGCCAAACACCTGGATATGTTTCACCCCATCCATATCACTCAGTGAGGGATAGAATGGTTGGTCCATACTTATGGGGATCGCCTCAAATGACCTGTTCAGGTCGTAATTGGTGATTTGTATATGCGACCCAAAAGCGATCACTTTATCCGAAATAGCCTTTTTAAATCCTGTGGTAATGGCCAGGGAAATAATCATTACAGCCAGGCCAAGTGTAATACTGATGATTGAGATGCGGATTATTGGCCGCGAAAAGTTACTTTTGTCCCCTGAAATTATTCGCCTTGAAATGAATAGTTCGAAATTCACTACAGATTATTTTGTTGCAAAACTAACCAAAATAAAAGTGCAATTATCTTGTTTATTGATGAAATGTAAAGAATGATTAACCCAGGGATTCCAAAATATGTTTTTACCGAGGTGCCAATTGAGAGCCTTTACCATCTAAGAAATGAGTATCTAAATGGGCTGGTTGAGCCACAGGAGCTTTTTCTTGAGTTAAAGGTAAGATCAGGCAGGCATTTTCTGATTTTTATCGATGGCGGGCCTATTGGCTATTTCATTACATCTTCCGAAAATGTACTCATAGAAATATTTTTAACTGATCCGTACATAACTCAAATAGAATATATCTTTAAGGAAATTGTAAATAGGCAGCATGTTAAACGTGCCTTTACAAAAACTTTCGATTACCTGTTTCTTATAATGTGCCTTACTTATCAAAAGTCATCAAAGATACTTGGCCCTGTTTTTCGCGATTTTATCAAATCAGATGGGTTTCTTGAAAACACAAACATTAGTCACAGGTTGGGACAAATGGAAGATATTGGAAAATTATTGCCTTTTATTGAAGGGATATTTGAATCGGGGGATGAGCTTCGAAGCACCATCGTTAATAAAAACCTGTTCGTATACGAAATGATGGGCGTGAATTTGGGTTTTGGGATTTTTCAACCTGTAATCCCGGGCAGGGTGGAATATGATATTGGAATGGCTGTTCATCCCATTTACAGGATGCAGGGAATTGGCACATACATTATCAGGCACCTTGTGGATTTTTGCAATAAAAATGGGTGGAGGCCTGTTTGTGGATGTGCACAGGATAATTGCGCTTCGAGTTATACCCTTGAGAAGGCCGGTTTTATAACCAGACATGCAATTGTTGATTTTTCTTTTTAAAATTATTATGATGTGATGGATATGAAGGCAAAAATATATTACAAAAGCATTGCTATACTGATTGTATTTTATGGTACCTGGATAACAGCCGGATGTCAGAATGAGGAAAAACAGTTAAAAATCAGGGTTGGTGCTGAACGAACAGAGAAATATTTTCCGCTGATTGAAAATAAAAATATCGCTATTGTTGCCAATCACACTTCATTGATTGGTGACGCGCATCTTGTGGATAGCCTCATCTGGTCGGATGCAAATGTAATTAAGGTTTTCAGCCCTGAGCATGGTTTCAGGGGAAAGGTGGCCGCAGGCGAGCATGTGGATGATAAAATCGACCTGGTTACGGGGTTACCCATCATCTCACTATATGGTGACCATAAAAAGCCACAAAAGGAAGATTTGCAGGATATCGGGCTTGTGATTTTCGACATCCAGGATGTGGGTGCAAGGTTTTATACCTACATTTCAACCATGACTTATGTGATGGATGCCTGTGCCGAAGAAGGAATCCCGGTAATTATCCTCGACCGACCCAACCCGAATGGATTTTATGTGGATGGCCCTGTAATGGAAAAAGAGCACCAATCGTTTGTGGGTATGCATCCCGTTCCCATTGTTCATGGGATGACGGTTGGGGAATATGCCACCATGGTGAATGGTGAAGGATGGCTCGAAAGCGGCAGCAAATGTGATCTCACTGTTATTGCCATAGAAAACTGGACCCACAACGATTTTTATGAACTTCCCGTAAAACCTTCGCCCAACCTGCCCAATAAATATGCCGTCTATCTTTACCCGTCGCTGTGCCTTTTCGAGGGTACCGACGTGAGCGCAGGCCGCGGAACGGACTATCCGTTCCAGATCATTGGTCACCCGGAGTTTTTGTTGGGGAGTTACTTTTTTGTTCCGCGCCCGGTTACCGGTGCTTCCATCAGTCCCAAACACAATGGTAAGCATTGTAACGGTCAGAATTTAATCGGGTATGCCAAAGAAATGAAGGAAAATCCACCGCAACTCAATCTGTCATGGTTGATTGCTTATCATGATTTTCTTAAAGATACAACCGTTTTTTTTAATAATTACTTCGTAAAACTTGCCGGCACAGATCAGCTCAGAACACAGATCGAAAACGGCTTTACAGAGGAGCAGATAAGGGCAAGCTGGCAACCGCAATTGGATGAATTTAAAAAGATGAGGAAAAAGTACCTGTTGTATCCGGATTTTGAATAATTCAACTATATAGAATTATTGTTACTTTTACTTTCGAAAATTTAAGCCGAGGGTAAATGAAATCAAGCATCATCAGGCGATCAATTCATATTTTTCTTTTTGTCTTTTTAGGGTTCCTGGTCCGGGTAACAACTACCGCCCAAGCCTGCCTTCCCGAAGGAATTATATTTTCCACGCAGGCAGACATTGATAATTTTCAGATCAATTTCCCAGGTTGTACCGAAGTTGAAGGTAATGTGCTGATTAACGGTGAGGGGATAGCAAACCTGGAAGGGTTAGGTGTGCTGACCTTCGTTGGCGGGTACCTTGCAATTTATGCATGTAATTCGCTGGATAACCTATCCGGGCTTGACGGATTAACTTCAATTGGTAAGTTTTTATGGATTGGACAAAATAATTCACTTACTGCTTTGGAAGGTCTGGGGGCACTTGTCTTTATCGAATGGTATCTCTGGGTTGAAAAAAATCCCATACTTCCGGATTTATCGGGATTGGGATCCCTTGCCACTATTGGTGGCGGGCTGGGTATCTGGGATAATGATGGTTTGACCGGATTGCAAGGCCTGGCCCCACTAACTTCATTTCCGGGGAGTATGGTTATCTGGGGCAATGACGCACTTATCGATTTTACAGGGTTGGGGGCATTATCGCTTATTGAAGGAAGTCTTCAGATCGAGAATAATAGCGCGCTACTTGATCTTTCAGGTCTTGATGAGATCTCCTACATAGCCGATGAACTCTGGATCGGGAACAACAACTCCCTGGTTACACTTGCTGGTTTGAATTCCCTCGATTCGATAGGGGGAGGCTTTTATCTGAATAATAACGATGCACTTACCTCACTGTATGGTCTCGATCAGGTTACAGGTATTGGCGGAAACTTAAGTATAAGCAACAATCTGATGTTGGAAAATTTGACAGGTCTCAACGTGCTGACGACAATAAACGGATCACTTCAGATATTTGGAAATGAAGCATTGACAAATTTATCCGGGCTTCATAACATCGAACATGGCTCTATTGCCGATCTCAGAATCACCAATAATTATTTGTTATCCGCATGTGATGTAGAGAGTATATGCAGTTACCTCTCCGGTTCGGGCGGAACTGTTACCATTTCGGATAATGATATTGGGTGTAACAGTCGGTTGGAGGTTGAAATTGCATGTGGTATTGTTGGTGTGGAAAATATAGGGTTGGAAAATGAATTTTTGATTTATCCCAATCCTGCCGGGGACGTGGTGTATTTTTCAGCGAAAGCTGGCCTGCAAATCATAGATGTAAACATTTATAACCATGCAGGGCAGGTGGTTATGCACTTGAAGCCAATTGATCAATCCATCGATATTTCCGCGCTACAGCCCGGGATGTATCTCATCCAGCTAAACAACGGGAACAGAAATTCAAGACACAAATTGGTGGTTTACCGATAATGCATAACAGTTTAATCTAATCGGTAGTTGACTTACCATATAATCCAACCTCTACGAGGTTGTTTGGGTGATAGATTCAGCCTGTTTTCTACATTAATCAAACTCCTACGGAGTTTTTGCCGGTAAAATTTATCTTCTGAAATTGAATGCAAAATCAATCCGGCCGAAAATGAATACACTACCTTTGTTCTGGTTGAGACCGCCGGCCACTGATATATTTGCTTATTACGTGACTTTTTTAATAATTTTGGCCTTGTACAAATCAAACAACCCTGACAGGGTTTGAAAAATCGGGTTGAATCATGCTTTCTAAAAATCACCGGGTTGAAAATAGGCTTTTTTGGATCATCATGGTTGTGGCAGCCGTGCTGCGTTTCAATCATTATGCCGGCTGGTCGCTGAGCAACGATGAACTGAGTGCATTGAACAGGTTGAATTTCGATACTTTTTCAGAAATGATCCGGCAGGGTGTTATGCTGGGGGATTTTCACCCGGCCGGCGTACAATCATTTTTGTGGATCTGGACAAAAGCCTTTGGAAATGAAGTGTGGGTGGTGAGGTTGCCTTTTGTGATTTTCGGGATCATTTCTGTATATTTTGTTTACCTGATCGGGAAAAAATGGTTTGGAATAACCACCGCATTATTTGCCATGGCCGCTATGACCTGTCTTGAATACCCCATCCTGTACAGCCAGCTTGCGAGGCCCTACAGCCCGGGGTTGTTATTTTCGTTGGTAACGGTTTGGTTCTGGACAAAAATAGTCTTTGACAAGAAAAAGGGATTTATCGATTATTCCGGTTTTACCATTTTTGCCGCCTTAACAGCGTACACGCACCATTACAGTTTTCTGTTTGTGGTTGTGGTTGGGCTGACCGGCCTCTTCTTTCTTCGGGGCAGGCCATTGCGGAATTATATTTTTTCAGGACTGGTGGTAGGGCTTCTATACCTGCCCCACCTAAATATATTTCTGTATCAGTTTGGAATTGGCGGCGTTGGCGGTGAGGAAGGCTGGTTGGGTAAACCTGAACCCGGCTGGATTATCGGTTATTTGGAATATGCTTTTAATGATTCCCTGATGACTGTTCTGATTATCCTGACGATTTTAATATTGTCTTTAATAAGATACCATATAAAATTCACTAAGTACCATTTCCTTTCCATTACCTGGTTTATGGCAATGTTCCTGATCGGATATTTTTATTCAATTTTGCGAAATCCCATCCTGCAATATTCCATATTACTGTTTGCCTTTCCGTTTTTACTATTGTTTGCCTTTTCATTCTTAAATAGAATACCTGATAAATTCTCTGCTGCTTTGATCCTTGCTTTTACTGTTTTGCTGGCCATTCAAACTATTTTCATCAATAAATTTTACCATCAGCAGCATTTTGGTGAGTTCAGGGATGTGGCGCATCAAATTGCATGCTGGGATAAAGAACTTGGCAGGGGGAACATCACCAATGCTGTTTCTGTTAATGCGCCGTTTTACATTCATTATTATCTCGACAAAGAAAATCAGGGTATTACATTTCAGCAATACGAAAACCGTGGGGGGAATGACTTGCTGGAATTGACAAATATAGTTCAGCAATCGGAAACCCCATATTTTTCCTTCGGCTGGACCAAACCATGCCCGCCCGAAGTGGATGAAATTATCAAAGCAAAATATCCCTGTATCATTGCAAATAAAAACTATTCGGGATTATCGGAAGTTAAATTGTATTCCCATATCACAAGCGATTCGTGCCTGAAAGGACCTCAACAGGTTGCTGCCTATTTTAATGATTTTGAGGATGACGATTTGTGGGGTGGGTTATTAAGTCAACTGGATTCATTGCATGTTAAGAATGGGAAATACAGCTACATGTTGGATGAAAGTGTGGAGTACAGTCCCGGTATTGAGATAAAAGTGCAGCAAATTAACCGCGGCAATTTCAATAAAATTGTGGTTTCACTATGGGCTTTCAGTGTGGACACTCTCAAAAATATGCCCGTTGTGATTACTTTTGACAATCCCGAGGATGGAAATTATATCTGGGCCACCTCAAAAATCGAAAACTTCACCACGCCCGGAAAATGGGGGCAGGCGTTTTTTGTGTTTCCGGTTCCGGATGAAATTTCCCCGTCTGATGAAATCAAGGTGTACATATGGAATGTGGAAAAAGCCAGGATGTACCTTGACGATTTCAGGGTGGCGTTTTTTACTGAATATAATCTGAGATAGAATAATGAGTTTAGGATAGTGTCCCTTGGTGAAACATTTTTAATAATATCCCCAAAACTTCGGATAAATTCGACAGTTATGTCCTGAAATAGCTTGATGCAGTACAATCTTCTTTTTTTATCATAAAGTTTCGATGATAGATTGCTTGAAAATCACATTATTTAGCATTATAATTGAGCAATCCGGTTTTTTTGTGGAAAGGCCATTTGGTATTCCAACCCGTACCGGGTTGTATGGCTTCG
>JABMQA010000710.1 GCA_013203545.1 Bacteroidota bacterium | reverse complement strand
CGGAAGGAATTTTATTCTTTGATCAATGATCATAATGAAAAGCTATGTTAAAATACTTTACCTGATAATAATATTTTTTATAAGCCCATTTTCTTATGTTTATCCTCAATCGCAAGAACAGAGTGTAGAAAGTTTTAAAACTTTCCAGGGCCTTCCTACCAAAATTGCCACCTCCGTGTTCAAGGACTCCAGAGGATTTATGTGGTTTGGCGCCGAAAATGGCCTTTACCGATGGGACGGATATGACTACAAAATATTCCATTACGATCCAAAAGACAGCACATCCATCTCAGGAAATATGATCAGTCGCATTTTATTTGAAGATGATGAAGGAAATATCTGGATCGGCACCACAGCTAGCGGACTGAACATCTATAACCCCAATACCGAAACCTTCACACATTATCAGAGATCCCAGGATTATGTTTTTGATTTTAATTTCAACCAGATCAGATGGGGGCTTCAGGATAAGGACGGGGATATCTGGCTGGCCACACAATACACATCAGGAATAATAAATTTTGATAAAACCACAGGCGCTTTTATCACTTACAGGCCAAACATGGATACCATCGATTCTAATGCCAACCGAATTACCATAATCAGTGATGATGGTACAGGTAATTTATTGGTGGGAACCTATCAGGGATTGTACTTTTTTAAAAAAGAAACCAAAACATTCTCAAATTTTGGATCAATTGTCAAAACCACGGAAGAACTCAATAATATTTCTGTAAGCAGTATTTTGGAAGACCAGGAAGGTATTTTTTGGATTGGATCATCTGCAGGATTATTAAAATACAATACAAAGGAAAATAAGGTGGATCATTTCAAGAATGATGAAAATGATCCTGTAAGCTCGCACAGTGATTTCATTGTAGAAATTATTGACAACCCAACTGATAATGGGAAATCCCTTTGGATTGTGACAACGACAGGAATAAAAAAGTTTGATAAATCCACTGAAATAATCACCTGCTTCAATGACGATCCAGATGATCCCAAAAGCAAATCTTTTAAAGCGATGTATGACCTGTTATTGGAAGATAACGGGATGCTCTGGGTAGCTACAGGATTTGGGGCCATCCGGTATAACCTCAACACGAATCCCTTTACAGCGTATCAGTTGGGGCCTTTTGGCCACGAACCCTATTTGTATGAAGCTACAGCTTTCCAGGAGGATGGTCAGGGAAGTTTTTGGGTTGGGACTGGTTACAGCGGTTTATTGAAATATGATCAGCAGATGAATCTGGTCAAAAGATACGATTGCGACTTTAACAATCCGGAGAGCCTATCCTATTATTTCGTATTTTCTTTATATGAAGATAGCCGCGGTATATTATGGGTTGGCACTGCTGCCAGTCTTGATGTTTTAGATCAGAAGAACGATCGATTCCTGCACTGCTCATTACCCGCTGATATCGACTACAGTTATTTCAGAATAAATGACATCCACGAGGATGACTCGGGCGTGCTGTGGATCGCATCAAGAGGAGGTATTTATTATCAGGAAAAAAAGGAATTACTGGATATCTCATTTCAACAAGTTCCATATTTCGCAGACAAAATGGTGGATATAAGGTGCGTTGCCGAAGATACTCTTGGCAATATTTGGTTTGCGTCAAATGGATCGGGATTGTATTTATTAAGCCCTGAGGATCGTAAAACGATGTCCATTAAAAATTTCAGACATAATCCGGATGATTTATTGAGCATTTGCGACGATGTAATATGGTCAATTTATATTGATAAAAATGAACATCTCTGGCTTGGGACTTCTAATGGATTGAACCGGATTGATCCAAAAAATAATCAATATTATCACTACAATAAAGAAAATGGCCTGGAAGCCAATTTTATCTATTTTATTGAAGAGGATAACAATGGTAACCTATGGTTATCAACCGAAAGGGGAATAATGCGTTTCAATCCCTTATCCGATACTGAAGGACGTTCAAAACTATTGGAGCTAGCCGATGGTATTCCTTTTGAAAACAACTACCAGTTTAGGATCTACAAAGGAAATGATGGTAAAATTTATGTTGGAGGGCAAAGATTTTCGGGTAACGGCTTTTATTGTTTTCACCCCGACAGTTTGAAAGATAATGATCATATTCCACCTATTGTACTGACAGAGTTTTTGGTTAATAACAAAACGATTAAATCAGATAGCAGTATCACGAATATGAAATATATGGAACTCTCGCACAATCAAAATTTCTTCTCAATAAAATTTGCTGCGTTGGATTTTGTGAACCCGACTAAAAACAACTATGCTTACAAGCTCGAAGGCTTTGATGAGGATTGGGTTTTTTGTGATACCAGGCGCATGGCCAATTATACCAATGTCCCGCCAGGAGACTATATTTTCAGGGTAAAGGGTTCCAATAATGATGGCTTATGGAATGAACAGGGGGCCACGCTCAAAATAACCATATTTCCTCCGCCCTGGAGAACCTGGTGGGCTTATTCACTTTATGCATTGTTTCTTATTGGTTTGTTATATGCCTGGCGCAGGTATGACCTGAAAAGACAAAGATTGAAGCAGCAACTCGAAGTGGAGCATGTTCAAACGGAGAAGCTGGAAGAATTAGACCGCATGAAATCCAGGTTTTTTGCAAATATTTCACATGAGTTCCGCACACCACTTACCTTGATCCTGGGACCTTTGTAAAACTAAAGTCGCAAATATCAGCAGAAGCCAAAAGAGACCTGGATATGATGCAGCGCAATGCACTTCGGTTGCAAAACCTGATCAACCAGCTTTTAAGCCTGTCAAAACTTGAATCGGGAAAAATGAAATTGCAGGCTCAGGAGGTAAACATTGTTTCACTTGTGAACAGATATGTGCAGTCATTTGAATCACTAGCTAAACAGAAGAATATTGAATTTATGTTCAATTCATCTGAAGCAAATATTCCGTTGTTTGTCGACAGGGATAAGATCGAAAAGATATTATACAATCTTTTGTCGAATGCGTTTAAGTTTACGGATGAAGGGGGATTGATAGAAGTAGTAGTTGGCAGTGGCAGTAGCAGTGGCAGTGCTACTGATTTTGTCGAAATAAAAATATCCGACACCGGGCACGGCATTCCACCCGAAAAATTCGAACATATCTTCGACCGTTTTTATCAGGCGGATGATTCTTTTGCCAAAGATCATGAAGGTACAGGGATTGGACTGGCGCTAACAAAAGAGTTAGTTGAATTGCATCATGGAAAAATCACTGTTGAAAGTCGGTTGGGTAAAGGAACAGCTTTTACTGTTTTTCTTCCTGTAGGGAGAGATCATTTGAAGCCGGAAGAAATTGTTGTCCGTGACGACTCCTTTGGAGAATCAGTTAAATCGGTTGAATTTATTGATCAAGTCAAACAAACTACTGAACCAAATATCCAGGAAATGCTTTCAGATGACGATTCCGAAAAAGACGACACAAAACCACTGCTTTTGATTGTGGAGGATAATGATGATTTGAGATCATATATCCGATCCTACCTTACATCGGATTACCGGATTTCCGAAGCCATCGACGGTAAAATAGGACTGGAAAAAGCCATCGGAAAAATCCCCGACCTGGTGATCAGCGATGTGATGATGCCGAAAATGGATGGAATGGAATTCACCCGAAGATTAAAGGCTGATGAACGAACAAGCCACATTCCTGTCATTCTGCTAACTGCCAAAGCAGCCATGGAAGATAAACTGGAAGGCCTGGAAACCGGCGCAGATGACTTCCTGACCAAACCCTTCGATACGGATGAGTTACTGGTGAGGATCAGAAATTTGATTTTGCAGCGAAGAAAATTGAAAGAGATCATTCTTAAAAACATCGGGTCTGTCAGTCAGCTTTCAAATAGCGGAGTCAACTCAATGGATCAAAAATTTTTAGAGAAAGCGATTCAGGTGGTTGAAAGATATATTTCAGATGCTGAATTTTCGGTTGAACTGTTTGGAAAAGAGATGGCCATGAGCCGTGTTCAGTTGCACCGTAAACTCACTGCGCTTGTCGAACAGCCGGCCGGTGAATTTATTCGCACCATCCGGCTTAACAAAGCTGCAATCCTATTGAAAGAAAAATCCGGCAACATTGCCGAAATTGCCTATGGCGTCGGTTTTAATAATCCCTCCTATTTCTCCGAATGCTTCCGCAAACAATTCGGGAAGTTGCCTTCGGAGTACATAAGCTAAACCAGAAAAAGTTAATGATAATTTGGTTTATGGTTATTGGTCACATGCTGCGGGTTTTGGTTGCGGGAACTCTGAACTCCGAACTTTAAACTCTAAACTCT
>JABMQA010000709.1 GCA_013203545.1 Bacteroidota bacterium | reverse complement strand
GGATATGCTTATCTGCAAAACGAAGAATTTGAAGATGCCATCAGGGTATTTCAGGAAAACGTGAAACGGTATCCTGAATCATCAAATGTTTATGATAGCCTGGGCGAAGCATATGAAAAAAACAAGCAGTTCAAAGATGCGCTGAAAAGTTATAAAAAGGCTGTAAAAATCGGAAGCAGGGAAATGAGCCACAACCTTGTGATTTACACTACAAACATGGAAAGAATGAAGGAAAATATTTCAGAATAGAAGTTAGAAAATCAATAGTCAAACTGCAGGTATGAAACCGTTCAAAAAAATGAAATCGACTCCATCATTATCATTCACAGTCGTTCAAATAGCAATGATTCTAATAATGGCTGCATGTAATGAAACCGCTTCACAAAAAAGGACGACAACAATTCCAATGCAGGATGGCGTTGAACTCGCAACGGAATTATGGTTCCCACAATCCGGCGGGGGACCCTGGCCCGTCATCCTTGTAAGAACAGCTTACTCCATCAAAAGCCAGCAGGGATATGGTAAGTTTTTCTCATCACATGGATATGTTGTGGCCATTCAGGATGTGAGAGGACAATACCGATCTGAAGGAGATTTCGAACTCTGGAATCATGAAAGAAAAGATGGCTATGATGCCGTTGAGTGGCTGGCAAATCAGGACTGGTGTACCGGAAAAGTCGGAATGCTTGGCGGATCATACGGCGGCTGGGTTCAACTGGCTGCTGCGGCAGAAAAACCTCCTCATCTTGTCACCATCATTCCATCGGTCACTATGGGCGATCCATGCTTAAACCATGTCTATCCCAACGGCATGTTACACCTCACACAACATTTGCAGTCGATATCCCTGTTTGAGACCAGGTTTGGCAGTGGTGGTGAGAAATACAAGCTCAAACCAGGCTGGCAGAAAAAGCTGAATACTTTTCCGGTAATTGATCTCGATTTGGAACTGTTTGGTGAGAAAAATCAACAATGGCGCGACCACATCAATCATAAACCATTTGACAGCTATTGGGATCAGTCCAATGTTCTGATCGATCTGGAAAAAACCGGTATCCCAGCATTTCTGATTGGCGGCTGGTATGACTTCGGGGGAATTGGTACAAAAGAAGCATATCTGCATCTGAAGAAATCAAAAAATCCGAATATCAAATTACTAATTGGACCCTGGAGTCATAATACCCTTGGCAAATCACGACTTGGACCCTATGATTTTGGAGAGGCTGCACAGGTTGATCTAGATAACTTAAAGCTGAAATGGTTTGATTACTGGTTGAAAAGTATCGAAAATGATACGCCAAAAGATCCTCTGGTACAAATTTTTGAGGTGGGGCAAAATCAATGGGTATCATCCAACACTTATCCTCTGCCATCGACAGACACACTCAGGCTGTACCTATCTGGTAACCACAATGCAAACCATCCTGATAAACCACACAAACTCATTTTTGATATTGAATCTATGGATAACGGTTTCGATAGCTACACTTACAACCCTGCCGATCCCACACCCTATCTCTGGTATAATAATATGGGTGATATCGACAGTATTCTTGCATCGCGTGATGACGTACTTGTTTACGAATCTGAAGCATTTAGTGAGGACTACCAGGTATTGGGTCCTGCGTCAGCAACGATATTTGCCTCCTCATCTGCACCTGATACTGATTGGTTGGTTTATTATTTTCTTCTTAACGACAAGGATGAAATTCAACCGGCCATCTCAAGGGGACAGGTCAGGGCCAGGTATCGTGATCCGGAAAAAGGAGACCAGCTACTTGAGAAGGATCGGGTTTACAGGTACGGCCTCGACCTGTGGCACAACAGTTTTCAAATTCCGGCCGGGTATAAAATACGTGTGGTGGTTTGCTCTGCAGCATTTCCACATTTCTCAAGAAACCTGAATACCGGAAATGACAACGAGACAACAACTGAACACCAAAGTGCTTTTCAAAATATTTATCATTCCCATGCATATCCTTCATCAATTAGTTTCTCAACTATAAAAACAGAATGAAATGAAAAACATACAGCCTTTCTTCATCATTTTAATCCTGCTTGCATCAATGGTTTCCTGTTCATGGTTTGGTGATATTAATGATGGTTACCCATCAGAACAAGTGCAGTTTTCATCAGGTGATTTTGAGGTGCATGGAGAACTTTTACTTCCAGATGAGGATGGTAAATTTCCACTGGTAATCATGGTTCATGGCAGCGGGCCGGCATATCACACCTATTTCCATAAAATTAAGGAGAGCTTTATGAAAGCCGGTTATGCGACGCTGATGTGGGATAAACCCGGTTTTGGCAAATCAACGGGTAAATTCACAGAAGAACATCTGCGTGCCGAAAGGGCAGAAATCCTCATTGATGCCATCGATAAAATGAAACAGCATCCAAAAATTCAGGGTAATAAAATCGGTGTTTGGGGCATCAGCCAGGCGGGGTATGTAATTCCGATGGCACTCGAAAAAACCAATGACATTTCATTTATGATTCTTGTAGGTGTTGGTGGTGAAAACGGAATCAGGCAAACAGCTTTTCTAATTCAGGAACAACTAAAATGTGACGGCGTTTCTGAAAAAGACGCAATGCAGGCGGCCCAAAATTTCACCGGCCTTTTCTATGCCACCACTTATAATGAATACCTGAAATGCGCACAACCGCTGGTTGATGATCAGCGCATCAGAAAGCTTAATTTTGTTTCAGCTATATGGCCCGAGGACCAATGGAAACCTTATCAGGGAACCGAAGAAGGGTTTTATGATCCAATACCAGTTATTGAAAAAACCAGCATCCCCACACTTGTCTTTTTTGGAGACCTGGATAAAAACGTCAATCCGGTTCAGGGAATGGAGGCCTATAACGCTGCCTTGAAAAAAGCGGGGAACACGGATTTCAAAGTCGAATTAATTGAAGACACCGACCATAACATCATCATTTCGGAAACCGGTTGCACGAGTGAGCGAAGGGCACGATCGGGCAAAGGCTGGTCAAATTATGATCCGCGTTATCTGCGGATGATGGAGGAGTGGTTGAAGGATTTGTAAAATGAATCCCACATCTGATCACAAAATAACAAATGGAATGAAAGGCAATAAAATAATCTT
>JABMQA010000062.1 GCA_013203545.1 Bacteroidota bacterium | reverse complement strand
CAATTGCAGAAATACAATTTCCCGGGTAACGTGCGCGAATTGAGAAATATGGTTGAGCGCGCACTCATCCTTTCAGATGGCCAGAAATTGATACCTGATGATTTTCCTATTAAATCTACCGAATCTGCTGCTAGGACTACTACCGAGACAAAACTTCCTTCCCGCATTACCCTCAATATCGACGAATGGGAAAAGATCCTCATCGAAGATGCCCTGCGCGAAACCGCTGGAAACCAGATCAAAGCCGGAGAGTTGCTGGGTATTTCCCGCGATGCGCTGAAGCACCGGATTAAGAAGCATGGGATTACGATACAGCGGATAATCGAGTAAAGAAAACTCAAGGATTGCGAAGCAAACTGTTCCAACATAGCAGTGTGCATCTTAGCATTAAAAAACAGTACTTGCATGACTCAATGCCGGAATGCCTGGCGGATTGCTTCGCTTCGCTCGCAATAGTCCGTCTTCCGCAACAGCAGTACAGAAAGAACCCAATGGTCTCGTCCTAAAGACCTGACATAGTCGAAGACATGTCAGAGTCGATTAAACCATTTTAGGGTTTTCACCCACACAGGTGAAAATCAACACCCTTTTCTATCCCAATAATCCGGTTTTGGATTTTCCTGCATATTATCCCATCTCACCAAAGTATTGTTATTAAAGGGCCGTAAAGATTTTCATGTAACACATTTAAATACAATTTGTTTCATGGCACAGTGGTTGCCAAGCAAGAATATCAACAAAGATTAACCATAAAAATTAAAAGTCATGAAAACAGAAAAAATCACAGTCAGTTTAGTTTTACTTTTTGCACTCTCTCTTGGTCTTTATGCTGACCATGTTCCGGTTAAAGATGCCCAAACAGTTGGCAAAAACTTCTACTGGGAAAATTCCCGGACTCAAAATCCCATCGCCTACGATGCCATTGCTCCTGATCTTTTTACCACCGAAACTTTAAATGGTACTTCTCTTTACTACGTTTTCAACATTAACCGGAATGATGGATTTATAATTGTTGCTGCCGATGATAATATAACGCCTGTTTTGGGATACAGCACCACAGGAAACTGGACCGGCCAGGATATGCCTCCTGCATTAGAAGATTGGCTAAATAACTATAAAGAACAAATTTCCATAGTAATTAATGAACAGATGGATGGTGGTAAAAATATTGACCAACTTTGGGGAAAGTACAAAACCTTCAACCCTGACCAGCCTAAATCCGTGACAGTATTACAACTGCTAACCACAACCTGGGGCCAAGGCCAGTATTACAACGAGAAATGCCCTGTCGATAGTGGCGGTCCCGGCGACCATGTTCCTGCTGGCTGTGTGGCAACTGCCATGGGACAGGTTATAAAACACCATGGGCACCCCTCGCATGGCATTGGGTCGCGTTCTTATACATTACCGCCTTACGGAAACCTGAGCGCTGATTTTGGTGCCACAACCTATAGCTATGACTCCATGCCCAATGCAATTTCCTCTTCAAATTCTCATGTGGCTCAGTTAATTTATCATTGCGGTGTTTCGGTTGAAATGGAGTACGGGCCTGGTCGTTCAGGAGCAGATGTTAATGATGCAAGAGACGCTCTCGTGAATTATTTTGGTTATTCTAACAATGCAATATTATTATCGAAGAATGATACCACTGATGCCGCCTGGGAAATCATGCTGGTTATGGAACTCAATGCTTCCCGGCCATTGTTTTACTGTGGAGAAGATTCAACCGGAAAGAAAGGCCATGCATTTGTTTGTGATGGATATAAGATAACCTATTTTCCAAATATTGATTTCCATTTTAATTGGGGATGGGGAGGCAGTTGTGATGGTTATTACCATATTAGCAGTTTGATACCCTCTCCCGCCCCATATGATTTCACATACAATCAGGCAGCCATTTTCGGGTTATATCCGGTTGCACTGCCGCCAACAATAAATTATGATTATGGCGATGCCCCTGGCCCGGGCTATCGTACAAAATTCGCTAACAACGGTGCGCGCCATGATGTTCCTGCTTCAGGGCCCATTTGTTACATGGGGTCCTCGGTGGATACTGAGCCTGACGGGCAACCGCATATCTACTGTCTCGGCGACGATCGCGATTTAATATATACTTCGGCCTACGATGATGAGGATGGGGTATCAATTCCCTTGTTAACTCCTGGACAAACCGATACAATTTGGGTTGTTGTAAACGGAACAGGCTATTTAAATGCCTGGATGGACTTTAACCAGGATGGCGATTGGAACGATGTCGGTGAACAGATTTTCACTGATGAATATTTAGACCCATTATCCTTCCCATTCAATCCCCAATATTTATCACTGACTGTCCCGGCTTCAGCAACCATAGGGTGTACTTATGCCCGTTTCAGGTACAGTTCATATATTGTCCCAGGTGGATCATATTATGGACATTGGGCCGATGGTGAGGTAGAAGATTATTTCGTGCGAATTGTTCAGGGTGATAGCGTGCCACTCCCGCCATATTCACAAAATCTGTTATTCTCGCTGGACATCGGTTCCGATACTGAATTGAGTGATCCCCTAATGGACGGGGATGAGGTTTTCGATCCGGGTGATGCCTACCTGTACCAGGGGACAAAAATTCCTTTTCCCGGTACTGATGGGTATTTTGATGATTTTCAGGCTTTTGGTTATGATCCGTCCCCAGATGGAGGCATCCAGGGCACAGGCGCACCATGCTTAAGAGGCGGACCTGTTGGCTGGATTTCTACATATATTTTCGACATGGATGGATTGGATATTGCTGAATGCGATTTGCGTAATTTTCAATTCGGTCAACAAATGCCTTCGATCCCAAAATTTTCTGATCCCTATATCCATGATCCCGACAGCATGCTTATTTCATTTGATGATGACGACGATTACCCATTTACCCATTATTCCGGAGACATCCCGATGGCTGGTAATTCGTTTAAAGGTCAAATCTATGGCCAGTTGCAGAATATGGATGAAATCCTTAAAGTGAATGTGAACCCGATAGCCCCACCCCAGGTTTCGGTACAAAGTGTCGTGCCAAAATTTGATGAGGCGGCCATCCACGCCAATCTTACCCCTGATCCTTTATTACCTTCGGCCTTCCCGAATGTTGACGATGACGATGTGGATGCACTGGATGTCCCCTGTCAGCTTAACGATTCTGCCTACACCTATTTCTCTGCCGACCATGAAGCCACAGGAAATTTTTTCGCAGGATTTCCAATACCACTGAACCCAGGAAGTATTTACCTTGCCGAGAACGGTGCGGTATCCGAAGTCATAAATGCCCAAACCGATATAGGTTTGCCCGACAGCACTGATATTGATGCCTTTGAATTCACCTGGATGATGGACCCATCAAATGGATATGTGGCGCTTGCCATGATATTTAGCGTGGATGTGGACGATCCCACTACATCTGGTGATGAGTCGGGAGGATTGAAGGAAAACAAATTGTATATAACATTCATGACCGGAAACAATAGTGATTTTGCCGATTCACTATTTTATGATGATATTGATGCAATAGCCCTTTATGGTGCACATTTTGGATGCACTCCACCCACAAACCTGTCAGCATCCAATAT
>JABMQA010000708.1 GCA_013203545.1 Bacteroidota bacterium | reverse complement strand
CCAACCCAAATATTGAACGGGTACTTATCTGGGATAAATCGGTTGGGAAATACAAGCATCTGAAAGCCCTTATCAGAACCATTCGTGAAACGAAATATGATGTACTTGTCAACCTGCAACGATTTACCTCCAGCGGAATAATCACGGTGCTATCGGGAGCAAAGGTTAAACTTGGATTTAGCAAAAACCCATTGTCATTGTTTTTTACCCGGTCAGTCAAACACACCATCTCAACCCTTCCATCAAAAAGCGCACATGAAGTTGATCGTAACCTTTCGGTAATCGACCTGATCACGGATCGGACCAGGAATTTCCCGATAAAACTTTATCCATCTAAAACTGATTCTGCAAAGGTTTCACAGTTCAAAACATCCAAATACATTTGTATTGCGCCAACGTCGCTCTGGTTTACCAAACAGTATCCCAAAGAAAAGTGGATTGAATTTTTAAAATCGATCGATTCGCATCTCTATGTTTATTTTCTTGGATCAGCTAACGATATCAAGGTTTGCAATCAACTAATACAGGAATCGGGTCATCATAATTCGATCAATTTATCAGGTAAACTAAGTTTCCTTGAGTCGGCTGCCCTGATGAAAGATGCATCGATGAATTTTGTGAATGACTCTGCACCACAGCATTTTGCATCCGCAATGAATGCACCGGTAACAGCCATCTTTTGTTCAACAGTACCTGCATTCGGCTTTGGGCCATTGTCAGATGATGCTGTGATCATCGAGAGCGACGAAGGGCTGAAATGCCGTCCGTGCGGGCTTCACGGCTTCAATACCTGCCCCGAAAACCACTTTAAATGTGCCCTGACCATAAAAAATGAAAAAATACTTGCCAGAGTTAAATAATTTGCCGTTAATTTTGTAAGCAGTATTTTATCAGGTTTATTTGACTTGCCACATGGAAAAAGATATTGAAAAAGCAATAAAAGTATTAAAAGAGGGCGGTACCATTTTGTATCCCACCGATACCATTTGGGGCATCGGATGTGATGCTACCAACCAGAAGGCTGTGGATAAAATATACAGGATAAAGCAACGCATTGAAGGCAAAAGCCTGCTGATACTTGTTGCCAATATTGATATGATCAACCAATACGTTGCGTATATAAACCCTTTGATCTACGACCTGGTATCAAACTACGACCGTCCACTTACCGTTATATACCCGGGTGCCAAAAATGTTGCCAGGGGTGTTTCTGCACCTGATCAAACTGTTGGCATCAGGGTAGTTGATGATCACTTTTGCCGTACCCTGATCGGGCAATTTGGTAAAGCCATTGTTTCCACCTCAGCGAATATGTCAGGGGATCCGTCACCGGTGATATTTCAGCAGATATCCGAATCCATAAAAAATAGTGTGGATTTTATTGTCAACCACTCACAGGACAATATCCGGTCCATGAAAGCCTCCAGAATTATCAGGGTAAAGGATAATGGTCATTTCGAAATAGTTCGTCCTTGAGCATTATTTAAAATCCATCATTTATTAACCTGTTGTCATTTAGCTAGGCTGTTATTTGTTGTCATTTGCTTCGCTGTCATTTGTTGTCATTTGCTTTGCTGTCATTTGTTGTCATTTAGCTACGCTGTCATTTGTTGTCATTTAGCTACGCTGTTATTTGTTGTCATTTAGCTACGCTGTTATTTGTTGTCATTTACTTCGCGGTCATTATAACAATCAATGACTACCAATGACCATTAAATGACAAAACATTTCAATTCCCCAAAATAGAACAACTTCCAAAATAATGACGAGGATTTCTGACCTTCCATAAATCACCCATCCCAACAATTTCAGGATCAGGGCATCATTGCCTTCACAATATTTAATCGTACAAAACGCCCTTAACAAGGCCTTTCTTTTATAATTTTACACCCCGTTGATACAACAGGCTTTTTTTTTGACGGCTGGAAAAATAAAGATTATGAGGGAAAAGGGACATTTGGTATTGATAGGTGGTGCAGAGGAGCGTTCTGGTGAAATGGTTAGAAAAGGAAGTTACGAAAAATAGAACTTTTCGTTATTCCAAATAGCTTTCAATTTATTTCTGGTTGGTGATGATCTTCTGATAGTCGTTGGCTTTTGAAGGGTCAATTTCTTTAAGAATATTTACAGCCTTCGTTTTATCCATAGGTGATGCCTCCGAAAAGATATTGATCATTTCATCCCTTTTGGCTTCCAGTACCAATTGCATTAAAAACAAACGGGGCTTCTCACGGTGCGCGCGTTGCAACATTTCCAGCGAATTCATAATACCCTGCCTTCCTTTTTCGATGTTGTCCTGCATAACATCCAGCCCTTTGCGGTGATATTCATACATGGCTTTGCGTATGTTGCTGTATGAGGAGTTCATTAGATTCTCAGAAAGCCAGTAACGGTTTTTCATACTTTCGAATGCCTTCCAGCCACGCTCCCTGGCATTCTGGGCAGCATTAACAATGGCCTGTGCCTTGTTAAAATATGGCGAACCGCCTAACGGGGAAAATGAGTCGAAATCAAGTCCCAGAAAAATATAGATGTAATAGGCAATGGTTGCGGTTAAATTAGAGGTAAAAGTGCCTTCAGTAAAATCAAGTGGTTGTCCTTCCTGCCATTGAAAGTCAAAGTCGTTATCAATATAGTTGAGAAGGATTGAGTTGTAAGATGTTCCAAACACCGGGCGGCGTAAAACCAGGTTCATTTTGCCCTTGTATTCATCCGAAGATATCTCCTGCGTAATGGTAATGGCAATGGTACATTCGATGCGCTCATCAATTTTGTAGGAAAAATCAGTCCAGTTTCTTTCGTTTACAAATTCATACAGCCCTTTTCGCAATTCCTGGAATTTCTCACGGTTCGTCTGTTGAATTTGTGGAGCTGAAACCTGAACAGAGCAATTGAATTCCTGTGAATACAAGCTATTGATAATTAGAAGCGAAAAAATTAACACGATGAACTTACGCATATCACAAAGTACTTTTTTGGAAAAGATATTAACCTTCTTCTTTATTGATCATCCCAAAAACGATATCCAGGATTTCAGAAGCTACTTCAGATTTTGAAAGGAGGCCTGTTTCAAAATGATTTCCATTCCTGTCAAAAATGGTTACCTTGTTGTTATCACCGCCAAATCCTGCACCTTCGTCATTGAGAGAGTTAAGAACGATGGCATCCAGATTTTTATTATGGAGTTTTTTAAGGGCATTTTCGGTCTCATGATCCGTTTCAAGTGCAAATCCAATTAATAATTGATCCCTCTTTTTCAACCCTCCCAGACCCGAAAGAATATCCACGGTTGGTTTTAGTTGGATAGATTCGATACCCTTTTCCTTTTTAATTTTCACCTGTGAAGGTGCCGATGGTGTAAAATCGGCCACGGCTGCTGCCATAATGGTAACATCAGCGTTTGCAAACGCTTCCTGACAGGCAAGGTTCATTTCTGAGGCTGATAATACATCCGTCCGCATGATATTCGGATGATCGATGGTAAGATGCGTTGGACCGGTAACCAGGGATACTTTTGCACCTCTTTGAGCCGCCTTAAGTGCCAATGCAAAGCCCATTTTACCTGACGAATGGTTTCCAATAAACCTTACCGGGTCAATGGGCTCCCAGGTGGGTCCGGCACTGATTAGAAAATGTTTTCCATCAAAAGGTAAGGTATCCTTCCGAAAGAACAACTTAATGGCCTCCAACATATTTTCAGGCTCCTCCATCCTACCCGCACCACATAATCCACTGGCAAGTTCACCCACCTGCGGTTCAATAAGCGTATAACCAAATGATTGAAGTGTGCTGATGTTTCGCTCCGTAGTGGGATGCCTGTACATATCCAGATCCATGGCAGGTGCAAAAAAGACAGGACATTTTGCCGAAAGGTAGGTCGTTAGCAGCAGATTATCAGCCAGTCCGGTGGCCATTTTACTTAAAGTGGCAGCCGAAGCAGGTGCAATGAGCATTAAGTCAGCCCAGTTTCCCATATCAACATGGCTGTTCCAGGTACCATCTTTCTCATTAAACGGATAGGTTAAAGCAGGCCGCTTCGAAAGGGTTGCCAATGTGAGTGGCGTAACAAAATCGCGGGCATTTTCGGTTAATATAACCTGCACTTCAGCCCCCTCCTTTATCAATAGCCTGATAAGAAGCGGCACTTTATAGGCAGCAATACTACCTGTTATCCCCAACAGAATTTTTTTACCTTGAAGCAAAGCTTATTCTTTTATGGCAGTATTTCCTTTGATAGCCTCTTTTGAAGGATTGCGATAATAAATCTGATCGTTCAAAAATTCATGGACTGAAATCAGCGTTGGCTTCGGAAGCCGTTCATAAAATCTTGCAATTTCAATCTGTTCCCTGTTCTCAAAAATCTCCTCCAGGTTATCGTTGGAAGTGGCAAATTCAGAGATTTTTTTATTGAGTTCATCTTTGGTTTCGAGCGAAATCTGATTTGCACGCTTTGACAACATGGCTACAGTTTCGTAAATATTTCCGGTTCCAACATTGAAGTCACGCATCCGGCGGGTAATAGCCGTGGTGTCTGTTTTTACTTTCTTATAATCCATTGTTTATAATTGTTATTAAATTTCACTTTTGATGGTTTCATCCAGTTCCCTGTCTACCCGTTCCCTCATTTTTTGCACCTCTTCAAAATATTCGCTTTCCGGGTATAATGCAACGAATTCAAGATAGGCCTTCACGGCTAATTCATATCTTTCTTTTTTCTTCTCCTGAATACTTTGCACCGCATACATGTAATACGATTTGATGATTTTGTACAGGATATCTTCCTTAAAATCGGTATCAGGATATTCCTTGAGCATACTTTCATAAGATACGATTGCAGCCCGGTAATCACGCATTTTGTAATACAAATTCGCAATATTATATGCCTTGTCCTGCAGCTTTAAGAGAAGTTCATCAATCAGAATATTAGCCTCCTTTGCCTTTTCACCAAAAGGGTACCTGTTGATAAACAATTGAAAATCGTCGATAGCTTCCCGTGTTACGGTCTGATCGAGGCTGTATCGTGGACTATCCAGATACTTGCAATAAGCAGCCATAAAAGCAGCTTCCTGAGCAGATTCACCGGACGGGTAACTCGTTGCATACCGCTTGAAGTAATAAGCAGCCATGATATACTCCCGCTCATGAAAATAGGAATAGGCGTAATAATAAAACAGCTTTTCTGCCTTGGCGGTGCCCCGGTAGATTGGGATTAACTGGTCAATAAACTGCAAGGCCCTGTAATAATCGCCTTTTTCATAAAGTTCGATAGCCTTATCGTATTTCATCTCATTATCGGTGCTTTTAAGCATTTTCTGGTATTTACTGCACGAAAACAGCAGTATCGAAGATATTGTGATGATGAGGATAAAGGTTTTTCTAAACATGGGCGCAAAAGTAATATTTTTAAACGATTTGATAACGTGATGTTACCAGAATTATTTCTGAAATTCTTATCCATTGAAAACAACAATTTTCAACAATTATTATCCATTCTTAACTGATTAAATACATGAGACTTATGAAAATTATTCATTTTGAATGAATTCTTCTTATAATATTTTACAGCTTAAATGACCTTAAAAAAATATAGAATACTATTTTTGCCGGCAATTAGCAATACAATATGGAAATTATGGCAGGAAGTAGAACACTTACGATGGTTAAGCCAACGGCTGTTCAAAAGGGTTTCATCGGACCCATATTATCAATGATCAATAAGGCAGGATTTAGAATTGTTGCCATGAAGTATATGAAACTTTCAATTGATCAGGCCAAAGCATTTTATCTGGTACATAAAGATCGTCCATTTTATAATGATCTGGTAACTTTTATGTCGTCAGGGCCAATTGTCGCAGCCATTCTTGAAAAGGAAAATGCTGTTGAAGCATACCGTAATTTGATTGGTGCCACAAATCCTGAAAATGCAACCGAAGGTACGGTTAGGAAGTCATATGGTACATCTTTACAAGCCAATGCGGTACATGGTTCCGATAGTGACGAAAATGCCGGAATTGAGTCGGATTTCTTTTTCTCAATGATCGAACGGTATTAATTTTCAGGCCAATATTCCCTGAAAGTACGATCTGAATAAAAAATTACAATTTTTTCAATTGGCTTATCTTCGGTTGAACCTTTTGATGGAACAGGGATTTTTGCGGGCTTTTTATAATCTGCTCTTTCCTTTGTCCTATCAAGGGGTTCAGGCGATTTTTTATCACTTTTAACTTCCAGTGGATCCGCTGTTTTTTTGCTTGAGTCCATCTGCCAATCTAAAGGCATCTCATTTTCAGTTTTCGTTTTCGAAACATGCGGCTCCGGAGAAGTTTCTGCACCGAATAAATCCATGCTGTAATCTTTTGTCATCGCCCCGCGTCCAAATAACAACCACTCATTTCTTAGCTCAGGAAATCTTTTGAGTATTTTGAGTATCACATCAAGGCTGGGTTTGTTGCGCCCTGACAACAGATGTGAAATACTCGATGGCTGTACGCCAATCCTTTCTGCGAACTGAGCATTTGTCATTCCTTTCGTTGATTGTATCAAAGCAATTCGCTCTTGTAAATCATCCATGTTTCATTATTTTTTATAATTCACAAAAGTACAATTTAATGTAATTACATTTGTGATTATTATAAATTCACATATGTTTTGCATATTTACATTTGTATTCTATTAAATCAATACTTCGATAAATTGTATTTATGGATTGATTATCTGTTATTTAACGGTAATTAACACGGAATTTTAACGAGATGGCTATTTACCACGAATATTTAAAGCAATTGTAAATAGATTCATGTTATCTTATTAAATTATAAGCTATTACTATAATATTTCGATGTTTTAATACTTTTATCACATATCTTACTATTGTAATCAGTAATTTTAATAATGATTCACGTATGTAATTTCATATTTGTTTACATT
>JABMQA010000707.1 GCA_013203545.1 Bacteroidota bacterium | reverse complement strand
GTATTGCACTGAGCGATGCAATAATAACACTCGGAGATTTTTCCAATCCTGCCGGTAATTATATTTTTGAAGATATAGTTGCAGGAACCTATAATTACAATGTGAAGTGTGAAGGCTACATCCCTGTTCACGGGGATACATCTATAACTGATCAGGATGTGAATATTTCATTGATTATGCCGGAAGTAATCGTAATAAGTGATTATCCATACATTGAAGATTTTGGAGAAGACTCATTACCTTCCGGATGGCAAAACATTAAGCTCGGTGATCCGGGTAGCTACTGGCAATTCAGCGAAGGATTGGCGCAGATTCAAAGCCCCTGGGGCGACAGAACGCATACTTTATTGATTACCCCGGTTTTTGACTGTAGCAACCTTGACGCTGTTGCCATCGGCATAAACCAGTATTATATGGATATTATGGGTGTAGGTTTTGCCGAAATCCAGGTAAGTACCGATGGTGAAAACTGGACTACTATTGCGAATTATTCAGGATTTGACGTAGGTAACAACAATTATCCCTATTTTGAATATTACATTTCCGAATACGCCGCCGGACATGAAAAGGTTTATATAGGATTTCTCTACGATGACTTGAGCAGCACGGAATTTTGGTGGCAAATCGATCAGTTCACCATTTTTGAAACGGTTCCGTATGCATTGTCTGTAGAAAATTTGTCAGGAAATAATTATGTTGATGAAGGAGAACCGTTTTCCTATGAGTTCAAGATTACCAATAAAGGTAAAGAGGATGATACTTACACCCTTGAGGTTCTTGATGCAAGTTGGGATTATGCATTATCACAAGGAAATATTTCAATAAATGCAGGCCAGAGCGATACAATTATTGTGTCCGTTACCGTGCCGGAAAATATTAATATGGGTGAAAAGAATGCGCTCACCTTAAAGGTTACATCATGGTCTGATACTACTGTTTTTGACGAGTCATCATTTACAACGATAGCCGTTTCTACGATTAAGGAGGATTATTTTGAAGATTTTGACCTTGCAGTTGTTCCGGAATTGCCCGGTGGATGGAGCAAGATTCAAGAAAGTACAGCCAGTTGGTCAAGGGTGCAAACACAAGCTGGCGTTTCTGTGGCCCCTGTGTCGTCACCAAATAATATCGAACTTTATACTGCTAACGACTTAAATCCCACATTAATTCTTATTTCCCCTGAGATTGATGAGAGCAAGAGTTTAAGTGAATTCAGGGTAGTGTTCTGGATTCGTGGGGGCGATAACGTTGCGCTGAAAGTTGGAACAATATCCTCACCTACTGGTCAGTTTACCGAGCTTGAAACCATCACAGCAGAAAATCATTTTACCTGGGAAATAAAGATGTTTTCGTTTGAGGAATACCAGGGCACAGATCGCTATATGGCCTTTAAGCTTTATAATTCAGAAGCCTATACAGGAATTTATCTTGATGATATCAGTATCGAAATCATACCTCCACCTATTCTTAAAGCAACTCCCGATAGTTGGGATTTTGGTGAATATTGGGTGCAATACCCTTCCGAAGTGCCGCTTAGCATTGATTTGAGAAATGTAGGCCACGATTTTGTTTCTGTTGCCAGTATTTGGTTAGATAATACCACCGATTTCACGCTTGATTTTGACCACACGCTTCTTCCTGCCCAACTATACTGGAATCAGAATATTCCTCTAACAGTATGGTTTAACGCAACATCTGAAGGGCCTAAATCCGGGAACATTGTAATTGAGTATAATGATGGCAGCAATCAGATCATGAATATTCAATTGCAGGGAATTGGTATTCCCAGACCAGCAGGTTCAACATGTGAAGATCCACTGGTAATTGATTTGCCCCTTGTTGACTTCGAGGGAAGTACACTGGAATATGGAAATGATTACAGCAATTTCTCGGTTTCGCCGGGCACCAGCTTCCTGGGTGGATATGATCTCGTATTCCAATTTAACCTCGAAGAAGAATCCTACGTAAATGGAAGTGTTGAAGGGCCATATTATGGGCCAGGACTATTTATTCTGGATCAATGTCCGGATGAAAATGATCCCCCGACACCGCTATCAGTTGCTGCCGGAAAATTTGGTGGTTCATTTGAGAATTTAATTCTCCCGGCAGGAGACTATTTTGCGATAGTTTCCAGCCCTAAGTCTTCTTCTTCCTGGTCATATTATACCGAATTCGTTCTGAATCTTTCAGCCCTACCCACCCCGGATATTCATACTTTAAATTTAAATATTTTTGAAG
This sequence comes from Bacteroidota bacterium, assembly GCA_013203545.1. GTDB lineage: Bacteria > Bacteroidota > Bacteroidia > Bacteroidales > 4484-276 > JABMQA01. The sequence goes on along the minus strand of JABMQA010000707.1, from coordinate 1,432 downwards.
ATGCGCCGGACAAATGCCAATTGCTGGTTTCGACATACATATTACCGGATTTCTTACCGAACTTACCTTAACCAGTAACATTTTTGGGCAGGCAACAACCGATCTATATGCCGGCGAATACGATGTGTATATGTACAAACAGGATTTCGCGCCTCAGGAATTTACGGTGATACTTGATCAGGACACAACTTTAAATATTCCGGTGATGGATTTGATTTGGACACCCCATAGCCTGGCTGTTGAAACGGAAGGACTGTATCCCGGTCAGGCTCTATTTTCCTGGACACCAAAGCCTTCTGGTGAACCCTGGCAGGAAAGCTTCGAGGGTGATTATCCCCCTCCCGGCTGGGACACTATTGTTAATAATAATGGACAGGTTCAGGAACCGGGTGTAGATTGGAAATTTACCTGGCAGAAATATGGTCCGGTATTCTTCTCTGATGCCACGGCTACTCCCGTTGATGGAAGCTTTCAGGCATTTATTATGTGGGATGTGCTGCCACAGGATGAGTGGCTGATAACCCATGAGTTTGTTGCACCCGCCGGCGATTTGGTGTTTTGGTATTTCGGAACAAATGGAAGCTCTTTTGGAGACAATTATGTAAAAGTTTCCACGGATGACGGACAAACATGGACGCCTCTTTGGAATGCAAGTGATTTGACCTATGGTAAAAACCATTATGACTATCCTGTAGTGATCGACCTTCAGCCCTTTGCTGAACAAAATATCAAACTCGCCTGGCAGGCGGTTGCCGAATATGGTTTGCCTGCTGCATGGATTATCGACAATATCACAGTCGGAAACGCACCTATCAATATTGAAGACCTGATCTATACTTCTAAAGCTAACAAACCTGAATCCATACCTGTAAAAGGATGTTTTTCCGCTTACCGCGATAATAAATCATTACCTGATACCAGATTTGAAGATATGAATTACAGGTTCCGGGAATCAAGGTCTAACACAGGGTTCAGTATTTATCTCGATGATCTTGAAAATCCGGTTGCACAGGGAGTTCAGGATCCACAACACATGTTTGTCGGCCTGCCGGCAGGAGATTATCTTGCAGGCGTCCAGGCTGTTTATACCACCGGACTATCCGAGATTGTGACAATTCCGTTTAATAATCCTGTGAGTGGTGTGCTTTACGGTGTTAACTTTTCTGTTGAAAATGAAGGAGGTTTGCCGGTTGATGATGCACAGATTAATGTGTTGTATGCCGGAGAAACTTTGCATACACTCCAAACCAGTAATGGTATGGCAAGCGTGGAACTTTACCCCGGGACATACGATTTTACCGTTTTTAAAAGCGGATTTAAAACGTTTTCAGACCAGTTTACTGTTACCAACAATATTGTGAATGTTGAAGTTCACCTGGAAATTGGATATCAGCTTGAATTTTTGGTTAAAAACATAGACGACCAACCAGTT
>JABMQA010000706.1 GCA_013203545.1 Bacteroidota bacterium | reverse complement strand
TTTTACTGCAACTATTCTAACATCGAAATTGGCAAGGTATTATCCATTAAACAGCAATCGGTAGCAAACTTGCTAATGCGAACATTAAACCTACTACGTAAAAAGAAAAAACACCGCAAGCCATCTATCTTTAATTTACTGATATTCTATTCGTTATAATTTGATCCTTAAACTTTATCATAATTGATGAGTATAAAACGCGTTGTTTTTACTCTATGGTAGTATGAATGATAAAAGCACATACTATCAAGATTACGAATTTGATGATTTTGTTTTTGATGATTCTTTCATCAATTATGCCACCAATAAAAGCCAGGTTGATGTAACAAAGTGGGAACAATGGCTTTCTAATAATCCAATAAACAAAGAGACTGCGATAGACGCAAAGATACTTATTTGTAATCTGCGTTTTAAAAAGCAAGAACTTTCAAATGAATTTGTAAAAAATGAATGGCTTGGATTAAGGGACAGACTTAATTTAGATGAAACAAAAGCCCCAATTAAGAACAAAACTGTTTTTAGAAAAATGATCTGGCAATATGCGGCTGTTGCCAGTCTGGTTCTATTTCTTGTTAGTGCAATTTACTTTTTATCCTCAACGCCTAAACGTGAGGGAGTTGTCGATTATTGCGAAGTCGTTGTGCCAAAAGGTGAGATTAAAAAAATCTTCCTCCCCGATGGGACCCTGGTTTTTATCAACTCCGACTCGAAATTAAAATACAGCAACTTGTTTGGTGAAGACCAGCGGGAAGTTTTTCTTGAAGGGGAGGCCTGCTTTGATGTGAAACATAATACAAATAAACCCTTTATCGTGCATACGCAGGAAAACGATGTTACAGTACTGGGAACAGCCTTTAATATATATGCTTATCCTGACGAAAACATTTTCAGGGCTTCCCTCGAACGGGGTAAAATTTCTGTTTCACATAACAATGAACAAGCAGTGGGGTTGGAACCAAACCAAACTTACCTTCTGATAAGGAATAGTAACCAGGCGGAAGTATTCGAAAATGCAGATGTTCAAGCATGCTCATCCTGGAAAGATGGGATTATAGCATTTAGAAATCTACGGTTTACAGACATACTTCGTAGGCTGGAGCGTTCGCATAATGTGATTTTTAAATTGCAAAATAAGGAGGTTGGAAATTGTAAGTACACAGGTTCATTTACCACAGAAGATGATATTTACATTGTACTGGAAGTGATAAAACTTACAACCCCATTTGAATATGAAAATTTGAACGATACTATAGTAATAAAATAACTTGTTATTTATACAATTAATTATGAATACTGTTTATTCTTTTAAAAGCTTACTGAATCGATTCTTCTTACTTTTAAGCCTTACTTTTTATTTTGTTTTCTTTTCAGGAATTTCAGTTGCACAGGGTTCTGAAAGTGATAATATCACAACACTACATGAGCTTTTTCAGTATATTGAAAGCCATGATGAATACAGGATCTTCTATCAAAATGATCAGGTTGATGTAAATCAAAAAGTCACCATCGATCTAAACCAAACCGATATGAGTAAACTTTTAACACAGGCACTTGAAGGTACCGGGTTAAGTTTCAAGATCGTTGAAAACCATATCGTAATCATGACAAAAAAGGAGGTTGCAGCTCCACAAGATCGGGCCAAAGTGAGAGGGCGCATTACTGATGATACAGGTGAAACACTGGTAGGTGTTAGTGTTGTGGTTAAGGGGACACTTATCGGTACCGTTACCAACTTTGATGGCGATTATGAACTGGAGGTCCCCAATCTAAACGACACACTTGTGTTTACTTATATTGGTTTTGAAAAAATTACACAAGCCATCAATGGCCGAACCGAGATAAATGTAATCATGAAAATGGGCTCCTTTGCGTTGGAAGGGGTGGTTGCCATTGGCTATGGGATAAAGAAACAAACCGATATAATTGGTTCAGTATCTGTTGTTAACTCAAAAGAGATAGCCTCTTTGCCCGTCTCAAGTGTATCTGAGGCGCTACAAGGCAAAGCAACCGGTGTAAATATCACTCAAAATACGGGTGCGCCAGGTGCAGGAACAGCAATTCGAATCAGGGGAACCGGAACCATTAATGACAATTCCCCGCTGTTTATTATCGATGGCGTTCCAACCAAAGATGCCAATTCCATACCACCATCTGATATCGAATCTATTTCCATTTTAAAAGATGCGGCAGCATCTTCAATTTTTGGATCTAGGGCCTCCAATGGCGTTGTACTGATAACAACAAAAAAAGGAAAAGAAGGTAAAATGAATATTACCTTTGATACCTACACCGGTTTGCAGGTGGTAAGCAACTTAACAAAAATGTGTGACAAAGATCAATACATTGAGATATATAATGAAGCGGCCACAAATGATGGAAGAGCGGGTATTACAGTTGAAATGGCTGATACTCTGCCAAACACAAACTGGTGGGATGAGATATTCAGGCCCGCTGTAATAACATCTACAAATTTAAGTGTAAGTGGTGGCAGCAAAAATATTAACTACCTTGTTTCCGGAAATTACTTTCATCAGGATGGAATTATACTCAACTCATCTTACGACAGATATTCATTTAGGACAAGCGTTAATAGTGAATTATCAAAAAAAGTTAATATCGGCACCAACATTAGTTTGTCCAGTGCTACTACTGATAAAATTGGCGACTCTGGCGACGGTTATGGCGGAAATGGCGGTAGCGTTGTGCGTTATGCGTTTTTCAGAACGCCAATTTACCCTGTTAAAGATAAACATGGTGATTATATTGATTATTATCCGGATTATGCGCAGTTTTTCGGAGATGG
>JABMQA010000705.1 GCA_013203545.1 Bacteroidota bacterium | reverse complement strand
GTGCTATTTAATGATTTGTCGGCGCGTGATATCCAGAAATGGGAGTATGTTCCGCTGGGGCCTTTCCAGTCGAAAAATTTCGGATCGGTAATGTCTTCATGGATTGTTACGCTTGATGCACTGGAACCTTTTAAAGTAGATGGCCCTAAGCAGGACCCGCCGGTTTTATCCTATTTATCCTATTCCGGGGCTGCAAATTACGATATCAACCTGGATGTTTTAATTCAACCTGAAGGTGAAAAACCATGCCGGGTTTGTCGTTCAAACTTTAAGTACATGTACTGGAATATGTTTCAGCAACTGGCACATCAAACTGCATCGGGTTGTAATATCAATGTTGGGGATTTGTATGCCTCAGGAACGATAAGCGGCCCCACACCGAGTTCATATGGCTCGATGCTGGAGTTGTCGTGGAATGGGACAAAAGCTGTTAAATTATCGGATACGTCCGAGCGTACCTTTATCGAAGATTATGATACGATAATTATTACCGGTTATGCCCAGAAGGATCATGTGAAAATTGGTTTTGGTGAGGTGAGGGCCAAAATATTACCAGCCATTGATTAGTTAGGGGTATAACCGGATCATTTTTCTGAAAAACTGAAATACTCCGAATGATAGTAAAAATTAATCCAAACGATATTCCGGGTGCCCGGTTACATAAACTGTTGCTGGGATCCATTGCACCACGACCCATTGCTTTCGCCAGTACAATTGATCTTGCCGGAAATCCGAACCTGGCACCCTTCAGCTTTTTCAATGCATTTGGCATCAACCCAACCACATTGATCTTTTCCCCTTCCCGGCGGGGGAGGGATAATACCACAAAAGATACTTACAACAATATTAAGGAGGTGCCTGAAGTGGTGATCAATGTGGTGAATTTTGAAATGGTTCACCAGGCCAGTCTTGCCAGTACCGAGTATCCCAAGGGTGTAAATGAATTTACTAAAGCTGGATTTACGTCTTTGCCCTCGGAGACTATCAGGCCTTTTCGGGTTAAAGAGTCACCGGTTCAGTTCGAATGCCGGGTTAGGGATGTTATTGAAACCAGTAACCTGGGTGGTTCTGCAAACCTTGTGATCTGCGAAATCCTGATGATACATATCAACGATGAAATCCTGGATGATAACGGTTTGCCCGATCCGGCCAAAATTAAGCTGGTGGGCAGGCATGGAGGCGATTTTTATGTGAAAGCCTTTGGCGATGCACTCTTTACTGTTGAAAAACCGGTGGCCAGACTTGGTATAGGAATCGAACAGTTACCTGATTCCATTAAGTATAGTAAAATCTTAACGGGAAATGACCTGGGTAAGCTTGGGAATAGTGAAAATCTGCCTTCTGCCAAAGACATTGAAAATATCAGCAGGCATCCTGTAGTAAAAAACCTTTTGGACCAACTGGAAGACAATCCCAGCAGGCTGCAGCAGGAAATCCCAATCCTTGCTAAAAAATGGATTGAAGAGGGTAGGGTTCAGGATGCATTTTCGTTGTTGATGATTGGTGGGGAATAAATGGCAGATCGTCTTATTACAGCCTGAACCGTCATTTCGATGCGCGGGCTTCGGTTTTAGCTCAGTTAAGCACCGGTGGAGAAAATCAAATCGCAAATATTCATTTATTTTAAATGATCCTACGGCCTATTAATTCCTTTATGACACTCAGTAATGTGCGCATTTTAATCTGTGAGTTTAGTCCTAAAAAGTTTATGTTCTCGCAAAGCCGCTAAGCCGCAAAGGCATAACATACAATAGTTTAGAACTTTGCGCCTTGGCGTGGAATTTGACATTTGTTGTTGTTAGGCTGGACTCATAGGCTTTAAGAAATCTTGAATTAAGATAAATTGAAAAATTGTTTGCGATTTGTTTTTGCTAAATCAATTCAAATGATGAGTTCTGAACTTACCTCATATCAATCACCTCATAATCCGGGTAATCGGCTTCAGCGAAATTAAAATCGGAATCTGTTGCACCTGTGTTGGGTTCAAATTCGGTAATGGTATAGGTGTAGATGCTGTTGTTTTGATCGTGGATTTCGATACTGTAGAGTTGCATTTTGTCTTTTTCGATATATAGAAACACCTTGTCAAAGGTCTTTCTTTCTTTTGGGGTAAGTTCGAGGGCATAAATACTTCTGCCATTGAGTTCTGTAATTTTTGGGATCAGCTTTGATTTGTAATCCTTGTTATAGTCGGACAGCATTTTGGTTATCGAAAAACCATCACCATCTTCCGAAACCGCGTTGATTTGTACCTCTTCAGCATCCGGTATGATTGTCCATACCGTTTCACCATCCGAAATCACCACCTGTCCTGCAATGTTGAGCTTGTACTTGTCGCCGCTAACAAGTGCATTTCCGTTGGTTATTTCATTGATGTTGGCATCGGGATTTTCCATTTTATAGGTGAAAGCGATTTTTATGGATTCGTACGCAAGGGTTTTATCTGTTACCTCCTGGAGTATTTCGGTGGCTTGTTTACCCTTCGATTGCGCAAAAGAAGATGCGTAAATTAACAGCAGTTGGGTAATGAGTATTACAATGATCGAATTTTTTATTGTCATAATCGGTAGGTTTAAATATTTCTATCAGATTCCATGTCATTCAAAAACTGTTCCAGTTCGTATTCGCTATTTATCAACACCGCACGTGCTTTGCTACCTTCAAAAGACCCGACTATTCCTGCGGCTTCAAGCTGGTCCACGATGCGGCCTGCCCTGTTATAACCGATTTTCATCTTTCGCTGGAGCAGGGATGTTGATCCCTGTTGATTCTGTACGATGATCCTTGCAGCATCTTCAAACAGTGAATCCTTTTCATTTGGATCAAAGTCGGTAATGGGTAAATCCTGTTCGTCAGCAAATTCAGGAAGTTGATAGGCATTGGGATAAGCCCTCTGTTCACCAATGAAATTGGTTATTTTTTCAATTTCGGGTGTGTCGATAAAGGCACACTGCATCCTGATCAGTTCACTTCCGGTAGAGAAAAGCATATCACCCCTTCCGATCAGTTGATCCGCGCCGGTGCCATCAAGGATAGTCCTGGAGTCTATTTTAGAAATTACCCTGAAAGCGACCCTGGCCGGAAAATTTGCCTTGATGGAGCCTGTAATAATATTTACAGAAGGGCGCTGTGTGGCAATGATGAGGTGTATTCCGACAGCCCTGGCCAATTGCGCAAGCCTGGTCAGTGGTATTTCGATTTCCTTTCCGGCAGTCATGATCAGATCGGCAAATTCATCAATTACCAGTACGATGTAAGGCATGAAATGATGCCCCTGGTTCGGATCCAGTCTGCGGCTTAAGAATTTAGTATTGTATTCCTTGATGTTTTTAACGTGTGCATCTTTCAACAATTCATACCGGGTATCCATCTCAATCCCCAGCGAATTCAGGGTACGGACGACCTTCCTGGTATCGGTTATGATAGCCTCTTCCGAATCGGGCAGCTTTGCAAGGTAGTGCCGCTCAATTTTTGAAAAAAGCGTTAATTCAACTTTCTTGGGATCCACCATCACAAATTTCAATTCTGCCGGATGCTTCTTGTATAAAAGCGATGAGATGATCGCATTGAGCCCCACCGATTTGCCCTGCCCGGTAGCGCCGGCCATCAGGATATGTGGCATTTTGGTAAGGTCAGCTACATATACCTCGTTGGCAATGGTTTTGCCCATACCAAACGGAAGTTCATATTTTGTGTTTTGAAATTTATCGGATGCCAGCACCGACCTCATCGAAACGATATCCGGATTGCTATTGGGTACCTCAATTCCGATGGTGCCCTTGCCGGGAATTGGTGCGATGATACGAATACCAAGCGCAGCAAGGCTCAGCGCAATGTCGTCTTCAAGGTTTTTAATTTTCGAAATACGAATACCGGGTGCAGGAATAATTTCGTAAAGTGTTACCGTAGGCCCAATTGTAGCTCTAATTTTATCTATTTTAATAGAATAATTAAGCAGAGTTTCTACAATCCTGTCTTTGTTTGATTCAAGCTCTTCTTTTTGAACGCTAATTTCCCCTGAATCATAATCATCAAGTAGTTCTAATGTCGGATATTGATAATCTGCCAAATCAAGAGTCGGGTCATATTCGGTATCTAAAGTCTGATGTTCAATGATGTTTTTTTTGTTTTCCTTTTTTTCTTCTTCAGGTTGAGGATTTTCAATTGTTAATTCAATGGCTGAATCATTATTATTTTCATCATCATCATCATTACTATTATTG
>JABMQA010000704.1 GCA_013203545.1 Bacteroidota bacterium | reverse complement strand
GGGTACTAATCCCCCCCGGTTTGTCTGATTCGAAAATGACAAAGCTTTCGTCCTGTGCTATATACGGGCTTGACTCCCGATACTCGGAGTTTATTTGGGGTTCAAGTTTTTCCCTGGGTTGATATTGCCCATTTTTATATTCCGATTTGAAAATATCATGATTAACCGAAAAATAGACATTCCCATTTCTGGCTAATGATGGTCTTAATTCATTGTATTCGGAATTAACATTTGGTCCTAAATTTTCAGGTTCCGACCATCCATTTTCGGTTTTTTTAACAAACCACAAATCATTGTCTTTAAATGTGCCATCCTTTTCCAATGACATTGGTGAGTGAAAATACAATTTATTTCCATCGGCAGAAAAGGCAGGGTTATTTGCCATATATTTCTGAAATATCTCTAATGTGTCGGGGAATGTCCATTTTCCATTAACTTTCCTGATGTATTTTATCCCCTCCGCCTGCCAGTAAATTTCATCCATATTTGGTGATATAGCAACAGTTCCATGCTCACCTACATCAGTTGTAATAATTCCCGGGGCGAATAGCTCTGAAATCAGTCCCGGTCCCTTCAATCCAAAATATATATCTCCGGGGACATCCATATAATTCATCGCAATTTCGTGAGCACCGGCAGTTTTCAGTATATTCACTGCTTCCTGATCAGCATTTTTATATGCCAGGGTGTAGGCATTGATACCCGTATTGGTTTTCAGGTTTACATCAGCGTTTTTTGAAATAAGTAAATTGATACAAGCAATGTTCCCATTTATCGAGGCAAGGTGCAAAGGAGTGAGCCCATAACGGTTTCTTGAATTGATGTCAGCGCCATTTTCAATCATAAAATTTGCTAATTCCGCCAGATCTCCTCTGGATGCACTATGCAGGAGGGTTCCCCCATTGGAATTAATCGAATATATTTCTGCCCCATTTTCCAGCATATACCCAACAATACCGCTCATCCCTTTGGCAGCAGCCTGGTGCAAAAGAAAATTGTCAACAGGAATTTCAGCCCCATGTTCCGCTAAATATTGTGCACATTCTTTGGTCCCGAATTCGATGGCCTTGAATATAGGCGCCTTTTGACCTGTCCCTGAATTTACCTCAGCCCCATTCTCAACCAATAACTTAATTACCTCTAAATATCCAAACATGGATGCAAACTGCAAAGAGGAATTGCCTTGAGGTCTTAAATAATTCACGTTGGCCCTTTTTTTATCAGGTATGCAATAATCTCTGTTTTCCCTTTTGATGCAGCAAACATCAATGGGGTCATGTCATTTTCCTGGGTAGTTTCAAGTTTGGAAATGTCGGATTCGATGATTGTTTTTACTGTTTCAATGTTATCACTGGAGATAGCATTAAAAACTTCCTGTGATATTGCTGATGTTGTAATTAAGAGCAAAATGAGTATGTATAATCCTTTCATTTTTTTTCTTTTCATTTTAGTGCTTCAATTTTTCAAGCATTTCTTTGGCATTTCCATTATCCGGATTTAATTCCAGTGATTTTTCATAGTATAGAATGGCTAAATCTTTCTGTTTGTTCTTCATGTAAGCTTCGCCTAAACTATCATACCCGTTTGCATAATTCGGATATATCTCAACGTTTAATCTGAAAACAGATATGGCCACAGAAAAGTTATTTTTATTCAGATAATGATATCCAAGCTGATTCAATTGCCTTTCTGAAAAATCATATTGAACCGGATAACCTTTTATTACATTATGATACATGGTAATAGCCGAATCAACACCCTCATTTTCAATCGTGTTTTTCATTACTAATATAATATCAGCCCTTGGTAGTACATAAGCATTGTTTTTTAATATGTTTAAAATGCCATTTCGAAGGGTATAAATAGGAGCAGATATTCCTCTATCCCCACCTTTATTGGAAAGAATAATAATGCATTGCTCACTATTTAATTCTCTATAAAAAAGCGCATTGAAACCATTGAATCCTCCATCATGCCAGGTTATATTTTCTGAATCCGTTTTTCTTACCAGAAAACCAAAACCATATCCCCAGGTTGAGTCACTTAATACACGTGATGGCTTACCATTTTTTAATAACCCTGGTTTGAAGGCTTCTTTTAGTGAGTTGTAAGAAACCAATTTCTCAGTGTATAAACTTTTATCCCATTTATGCAAATCTTCAACTGTAGAGTATATTCCCCCTGCTCCTTTTACAAAAACGTCATAATCATATTTTTCACCAAAAAAGTTATAACCTGTTGCTTTGTCTCGATCCGGATCACTTAACTCGTTCCACAAAAAGGTATTCCCCATACCAAGGGGACAAAAAATATTTTCATTCAAAAAATCATGAAATAACCTTCCTGAGACTTTTTCGACAATCATAGAAAGGATTATGTAGCCACAATTGGTATATGCATATTTTGTTCCAGGCTCAAAAGCCAAAGAATCACGATGTTCTAAAACTTCAAAAATGTCCTGATTAGTGATACCAGGTTTTACTTTTCCATTTGCCCTTAATTCCGGCAAATTTACGTATCTAATTGTTCCTGATGTATGGTTCAGTAGATTTCTAATAGTAATTTCTTTTGATCCAGGGAGTTCGGGGAAATACATGTTGATTTTATCCTCATAAGCAAGTTTATTTTGTTCCTTTAGCATCATTATCGCCATGGCAGTAAACTGTTTGGATATTGAACCAATACATATTGGTGTGCTAATGTCCAATAATTGTCTTGTTTCAAGGTTCGAATATCCGCCAACATTCTTATAAATCGTTTTTCCTTTCCCTGCAACCAATACTGATCCGTTAAATATGTTGTTTTCAAAGCAATATGAAAGCAACTGGTCTATTTTTTCTCCCTTTGTTTGTGCAATAGCGTGGTTGAACAATGAAGGGATAGTGGAAATGAATGCTGTAATAGCGACAAGAATAATTTTTTTAATTGATTTCATAATTTACCTGTTTTATTATTGAACATTCATATCAGCAGAACCGTTAACGTATACGCACACCAGTTCTCCTGTATTCGTTCGTACATAAAGTTTTCCATCAGCAAGGACAGGGGCTGTCCAGCAACGAATGTCATCTGAGGTTTCGACTATTTTGGAAGTCGCCAGATCCTGACTGCCTTTTTCGGATACTTCCATTACGGTAAGCTGTCCCCATTGGTTGAGCAGGATTAGTTTATTGTCAATGTAGATGAAGGAACAATGACCGGTATCCTTGCACCACATTTCCTCTCCGGTGGTAAAATCAATACATTTCAGGTAGGCCGTTTTATGACGTGTGTCTCCGTTGGGCACATAGAGGTATCCATCCAAATAAATGCTGCTGCCGAATTCATTTTGAATGTCTTTTTTAAACCATTTTTGTACGGGAGTATTATCTTTAAAATCAATCATTGTGGCACCATTGCGATAAGCTGTTGAGATAAATACCCGGTGTCCGACAACTACAGGATCGGGCGAATCGGCCCCATCATTAAACACCCAGGGGAAGGACCATAACAAATTTCCATCGGAAATATCTACTGCATTGAGGCAGCGATGGCTAAAGACCATTGCACATTTAGTTTCTTTGTAAGTGTAGATCACAGGAGTGGCATAACCTGCCTTGCCATTGCCAATGCCCCAGACTTTTTTTCCGCTTTTTTTATTGAGTGCAATGCCTGATTTTCCTGCATTCAGAATCACTAACTCGCCTTCCACGACTGGGCTTCCGCTGAATCCATATTTTGGCTTTTCTGCATCAAATTCAGCAACAATATCCGTATGCCATATCTGCTTTCCGGATATTGCATCCAGACAAAAGGCAAGCCCATTCCGGCCTATTACATACACAAAGTTTTCCTCATAAACGGGTGTTGATAAAGCCCCCCAATGCGTCCTTTCAGTACAATCGAATTCAAATTTCCATAACTCTTTACCATCTTGAGTATTGATGCAATAGACTGTATTTGTAGTGTTTTGATGGCCCATCGTAAACAGGCGATCCCCATATATGGTTACGGATGAATATCCGTTTCCCACATTTGTTTGCCAGAGAATGTTGGGTTTGCCATCGAGGGCAGCATAACTCCAGGATGTATCATCCGTAATTCCGTTTCTGTTGGGTCCTCTCCAGTATGACCATTCCTGTGCAGTTAGTGTTGATGTAAGAATGGACAAGAAAGCTGCAATAATAAAAATGGTTTTTTTCATGATGATATTTATTTCAGTTCTTTTGGTTTTAATTCTTCACTGTAGGGGTACTTTGGACAATAATTTTAGCATCAACCATTTCCTTATTCAGAAGACGGTAACCCAGTGAATTCAATTCCCCTTCACTTATAAAGAACTCATTTTTTCTGTTTTTAAGAATAACATTGAATTCATCCAATCCTTTTACCACGCCATTTTGGTCGATATATTCCTCCAGATAAATGACTATGGATGGGTGTAGTTGTTTCCAGAAGGCTGTAATGTTTTTATTATGATCTTCCCTAACCCAGTTGTCACCCTCGCTTGTATATAGTTCCCATGTTTTAAGGTACTTAAATTCATTGTCGATGGAAAGTTCTTCTACCACCACATTAAAATCCTTATTCTCTTCAGTTGCCTTTTGTGTTGCTGACCAAAGGTGTTTTATGTATTTGGCCCGATCTTGAATTTTTTGCATAGACCAGATACCGCTCCATCCCAGATATACATTTTCAATTACTTTATTGTATTCAAGTTGTATTCCGGACCCCCAGTTTGAACCGAAAACTACAATACCCTTATCAGTGTTTAGGGCCAATTGATTTCCCGAACCGCTTTCTCTGCTAACGACTATAATTTTGTTGCTTATGCGATTTGAAATCAACGGAATTTCAATCTGTGATTGAGACTGAACGTTTGTTACATTAACAAGAATAAGAAAGATTCTTCATCGCTTAATATTATAAAGTTTTTAGTTTCAATTCTTCAATAATTTTGGCATCCATCCAATAAATCCCATTTACACCCTTTCTTTCCGTGCGTATAAACAGGTATTTCCCATCAGGTGAAACCATGGGCAAGTGTTCTTGAGATGCAGAGTTTACACTGGGTCCCATATTTACCGGCTTCGTCCATGTGTCATCAGGCTTCCTAAAGCCAATATACAAATCAAGACTACCATAAGAGTCTGGAAATGCTCTTGAACTGAAAATGATGAAGCTCCCATCTGGTGAAATATAGGGTGCGCCACCCTTATAATCGGTATGAAAAACTTCAGCCAAATTTTCTTTTTCTAAATACGTTCCGTCCTCATATAGTGATCTGAATAATCCCTCATCAGTGCTGAAATAAATATTTTCATTTTTATCGAATGTAAATTGCCAGTATAAACCTGAATTGTTAACATCAAAATTGAGATATTTTGGACCACAAAGTGAATCCTTTACTCTTTCATAATACCAAATTCCTTTGATTTCATTGTTTTCTGTTGGTAGCTCAAAAGTTGACAGTAAAAATATTTTATGCCCTTCGGGAGAAAAAAATGGCGTGTCACCATTAGACAGAAACTTTTTTGGAGAACTCCATACTCCATCCCTTATTTTTGAGTGCCAAACTGTATTGCCAGCAGAATAACCTACATCCCTAAGAATATATTCCGTCCAAAAAGCTTCTGTTCCGTCAGCAGAAAAGGTGATATTACTATGTCCCCCGTGTAATCTTGAAATTATGCCGGGAGCAAACAATTCAAGTTGTTTTCCGGGTTTATTTTGCCCCAGATATTCGCCTGTCAACTGCGTTAAGCCAGGAGGATTTTGATCAGCATTTACCGATATAAGCAGATCAATGATTTCATTTTTATTTTCTAACCGGGCGAGAAAAAGCGGGGTTTCACCAATGGGAGTTTTAGCATTTATATCAGATCCATTGTCAATTAATAACTGAGCAACTTCAAGCCGGCCAAAGTACGAGGCGTAGTGCAAAGGGCTCCAATTAAAATGATCTGTAGCATTAACCTGAAAATTTTTAACTATCAGGTCTCCGACAATTATTTCAGAGCCTCCTGCTGCTGCCCAGTGCAGGACGGGTTGTTCTCTCATTTTTTGCACAAATACTTCACCACCTTTCTGAATTAGTGCACTGTATAAATTCCACAATCTTTTATCTGCTGCATAAGTAAGCAATTTAAACCCTTCTTCCCCCGATGCTGAAAACTGTGCATTTTTGTCTATCAGATAATCAACGATCTCTTCAAATCCCCGCCAGGCTGCCAGGCTTAAGGGTGTATCACCAAAAAAATCAGTAGCATCAATATTTGCACCACCTTCCACAAGAATTTTTATTGTTTCAATTCCGCCTCTTTCTCTTGCGGCCGTTATTAGCGGAGTTCTTTGATAATCATTACTTATTTCAGGATTTGCATTGTTTTCAACCAGTATTTTAACAACCTGTACATAGCCACGTGATGCAGCCATGTTTAAAGCGGTTTCGTTTGTCGTCGTTTCCATATCAAGATTGGCTCCTTTGTCGATTAAAGCTTCAATAATTAATGAATCTCCCCGAAGGGCAGCCCAATGCAAGGGCATATAACCATCCTGATTTTGATTATTTAAGTCTGCACCGTTTTCAATGAAGAAAAGTGACAATTCAGTATGCCTGTTTACAATAGATGTGCACAATGGGATGTCGCCTTCGTTATCTTTTAAGTTGACAAGAGACGGATCCGACTCCATACTTTTTTTTATCTCTTCAAGGTTACCTTCAATTGTTAGCTCCAAGAAACTTTGTGAAAAACCTGAGAAACTGATTGCTAACAATAAGATCAGACAATAAAATTTTAGCATAATTTTTTGTTTTATATTTAACAATGCATTTTTATTCATTTTAGTTCTTTCATTAAGGGGTCCTCCGGACATTGAATTTTGCAGAAACCAAATAGATATTCATATTCTCTGTTAAAGGTTAAAAATATTTATTCGCGATTTAACGATTCAACCGGGCTTCTAACAGACGCCTGATACGCCTGATAAAAAACCGTTAGCGTTACAATTATAAATGCAATGAGGCCGGAAACGGCAAAAGTTGACCAGTGAATATTTACTTTGTAGGCGAAATTGTTTAACCAGTCATTCATAAAATACCATGTGAATGGAATGGCAATAAAATATGAGATGAATGTAAGCTTCAGAATCCCTTTGAAAAAGAGTAAAAATATCGTCCGGGCACTTGCCCCGATAATCTTTCTAATGGCAACTTCTTTGGTCCTTTCCTCGGCCATAAAAGCTGATAAACCGAATAAGCCCAGTGACGCAATAACAATGGCGAGAGCCGTGAGTATGAGCATGATTTTACTAATTTGTTGCTCTTCATAATACATATTATTGAATCGTTCGTTTAAAAAGGAATATTCAAAGGGTTGGTTCGGTAAAAATTCTTTCCATTTTGATTCCAGTAACTCAATAACGCTATTAACATTTTCGGTTTGATAACGAAATGTAATGATGTTTCCATTATTTCTACCAATATACATGATCAGGGGTGATATATCCTTTTGCATGGATTCAAAATGAAAATCTTCAACCACTCCTAATATTTTGAAATTGGCTGGGCCAAAAACACCATTTCTCGTGGTC
>JABMQA010000703.1 GCA_013203545.1 Bacteroidota bacterium | reverse complement strand
TATGCCTTCCGATACGGTAAAGCAATTATTGTCAGCCCTTTAACAAACGCTGTAGCACCGGTACTTACAGTTATCATTTCGTTGATCCTTTACCAGGTATTCCCCCATTTTGTTATTATAATCGGGATGGGACTGGCTGTCGTGTCTACCTTTATTCTGGCTTTTGAGGAAGGAAGTTAAAAGGGTAACTTTATAAACCAATACCCACATCAAGGGGAATACAACCCGGTACGGCTTGTCCCTATGGGGATTGGAGTATTGTAGTAAAAAGCAGGGCTGATGAAACAATAAAACCCTGTAAGGATTTCGGTATTGGATGTGGTTTTGGTTTCGCCTGATACCATCATTGTAAGGCTTTTCATATAGCGCTACTTCACAAAGGCTTTTACCACCTTACATGGCACATCACTTTCATTAAACAACAGGTATTTCTTACAGGCAGCCGGTATCACAAAAGTTTCTCCGAAATTAAACCGCAGCTTCATCCCTTTTTCTGTTTCCAGGATAAGGGAGGTTCCCTCCACCAGCATCATCACATGACATTGGTTGTTGGTCCGGATTTCAATGGATGTATTAAATTCATAGCGATGCACATCGTAAAAATGATCCCTGTGGGTAGGAAGATGAAACAGTTTCCAGTCGGCTCCCTGCTCAATTAAGGTTGGCTTTGAAATATGCTCCTTTTCAATTACCCTTCCCTTTCTGGTGAAGTCAAGATTCTTAAAACCCCTATCAATATTCAATGGCCGCGGCTTACCATCCAGATCCATTCGCAGCCAGTCATACAATTTAAAGGTAAAAATATAGGGTGTGGAACTTATTTCAAGTACAAGATTGTCTTTTCCTGATCCGTGAATGGTTCCGTTGGGAATGAGGAACAGGTCATGCTTTCCGGCAGGTACGGTGTTCACAAATTTATCAATCTCAACCACCGATGAGTTTTCAAAGCTCTCCTCCAGCTCGGATCTGAATTTTTCCGAATCAATATCATCCCTGAAGCCGAGATACACCCGGGCATCATTTTTCGTATCCAACATATAATAACACTCATCCTGGGTAAAATTCTCACCAAATTCCTTTACAAAATAATCCTGCTGCGGATGCACCTGCACTGACAAATTGCCACCATCGAAGGTGTCGAGATAATCGAAGCGGATTGGAAATTCGTAACCAAAACGGTCGGCAGCTTCTCCAAGCACATTCCGATTTTCCTGGAACATAAGGAAATCGAATGAAAATTCCAGCATTTTACCATTGTCTTCCAGCATCAAACCATTTTCGGGAACTATCAGCTCAAACGACCATGCGTAGTTTGGAACATCCAGGTTCAATTGAGCAATATTATCCTTCATCCAGGTTCCTCCCCACGGTCCCGGTTCAAACCAGGGCCGCACCCTGAAACAGTTTTCACTCATCTCCCGGAGATATCTCCGAAAATCTTTACCATCAATAAAGAATGGATTACCGGGCCTTTGATCATCTACCAGCACATCAATCTGAGGCAACACTTTCTGCTTATGCTTGTTTAATACAACCCAATCAACAAAGTAAAAGCGTTTGTACATGGCTTTGGGTGCAAATGGTTTTTCTGCCCCAAGATTGGAAATAGCACCTGCCCGCATTCTAAACTGTAATTCATTTTTAGGCAGATCGACATAAATCAGCGGCCCGTCCCAGCCACACAAAGCCGCGCCTGTACCATATAAAATATTTATACCTGTATCGGCATCAGCAACTATCTTATTAAGATGGTCCGGATGAAAAAAATCTTCGAGGTTCAGGATTGTTCTCCTTCCGAAAAGCGGATCATTCCCACCAAGGAACGGTTCTATCAGCTCGTCAATTACCTGACTCCCCTTAAATGCTGCTGAAACACTGTGGAAGAAGAATGAAACACCTTTACCATGCAAATTTTCACCAAGATTTTCTATAAAATCCTCCCAGAAAACGCCCGCATACCCATCAATAACAACAGTGTTATGATTCACAATAAATTCCGCCAGGGCATCAAATCCTGATTTTATCGAATATTCCGGAACCCTATATCCGGGATAAATATCATACTTCCCAGGCCCGGTAGGCGCCACCTTTTCAGAAAGTAGGAATTGCGTTGTTTTTCTTTTTTTGGAAGACACTGAATCCTCACCACCAATAATTGATGCTGCACCAATAAATGTGGAATGACCCTTATCATCAGCTTTGATAACCGGTACTGCTGTAAATTTTGCAAGATTCCGTTCAAGTGCCGGCCCAAACCAGGGCCAGGCTTTACTGATATTGCCGCCAATAATGCAACAGTCCGCTTTGTCAGGCGATACATGATCCTTAAGAAAAACCCCAAGACGTTTCCCAAAATCCTCAAACAGATCCAGTGCACTTTGCTTTCCTTCCTCAGCAAGCCGGCTTAATTGCCTTACATTGTTTATTTTCTCAACATTTTTCTCGTTGAATGTCTTAAC
>JABMQA010000702.1 GCA_013203545.1 Bacteroidota bacterium | reverse complement strand
TATTATATTTCAGTAATATTGTAGCCAGTAATGATCAAATAATTTCAATCCATGAGTTTATCAAATGGCAACGCTTCACTTGTATCGATCATCTCGATCAATTATAATTACCCGGAGGTTACTGCAGAAATGCTTGCATCAATGCGTAAAATCTCTTATCCAAATGTTGAGATTATTATTGTGGATAATGCGTCAACCCGGGGTGATGCTTCTGTCCTGAAAGCGCAATTTCCTGAGATTAAATTTATTCAGAGTGATGTAAATCTGGGCTTTGCAGGAGGTAACAACCTTGGGATAAAAGAGGCCAGTGGGAAGTATGTGATGCTGCTGAACAATGATACCGAAGTAGCTCCCGATTTTCTTGAACCCCTGGTTGAAAAAATGGAGGGGGATCCCACCATTGGCGCCGTTAGTCCAAAAATTCATTTTTATCATTCTCCCAACACTTTTCAATATGCAGGGTACACGCCCTTAAATAAGTACACCATACGTAACGGCGGAATCGGTTATCGTGAACCCGATAATGGCCAGTACGATAATGACTATGAAACAGCTTTCGCACATGGTGCAGCTATGATGGTCCCGATGCATGTTATCAGGGAGGTCGGGATGATGGCCGAACTCTATTTTTTATATTATGAAGAGCTGGATTGGGGACAAAGGATTAAGGATGCGGGCTATAAAATCTGTTATGTACATAAATCAAAGATTTTTCACAAAGAATCAATCGCAACAGGCAAAGCAAGTCCACTTAAAATACATTATATCAATCGAAGCAGGATTATTTACATGCGGCGAAATGTTCATGGCCCAACATATTTAATCTCGTTGTTCTATTTAATGTTTATTTCGGTGCCAAAAAACATACTTACTTTATCAGTTAAGCGTGAATGGAAATTGCTGAATGCTTATCTGAAGGCTATAAAGTGGCACATCATGCATTTAAGCGGTAAATCAGTCCGGGAAAATCCGGTTTTGTAGAAGGGCATTGTAACTATTCACACTATCAAATATGGGTGATTTCCTTAAAAATATTGTTAACAGTCCGTTGAGTTTGATCGGTTATAAAATTTCGAAAATCTATTCGGAGGGCGATGCAATTCTGGATCATGAGTTTAAGCATATTTTTCTCAAATACCGGAACTATACCATGACCAACCTTCACCGGATGTATGCCTTGTACAAATCGGTTAAATATATAGCGAAAGCCGGAATTCCGGGTGATATTGTGGAATGCGGTGTATGGCGCGGAGGAAGCGCCATGCTTGTTGCCCATACGCTTCTGGAAATGGGCGATACCTCCCGTGACCTTTATTTGTATGATACCTACAGCGGGATGTCGGAACCGTCGTTACTGGATCACCTGGTATCAGATAAAGATAATCTTGCACTGGATGAATGGAAAAATAATAAAGGAGAGGATTATAACAAATGGGCCTATTCATCGCTTGATGAGGTAAGGAGTAACATGTTGTCCACAGGATATCCAATCGAAAAAATCAAATTTGTTGAAGGTAAAGTCGAAGATACCATTCCTGCTGTTAAACCGGATCAGATCAGCCTGCTAAGGCTTGATACGGATTGGTACGAATCAACAAGGCATGAGCTAAATCACCTCTATCCACTCCTTGTAAAAAAAGGCATTCTAATTCTGGACGATTACGGCTATTGGGCAGGTTCAAAAAAGGCTGTTGATGAATATTTTGCTAACAGGCCGGTACTGCTGAGCAGGATTGACAGTAATGGCAGAATCGTTGTTAAAGTGGATTAGAAATTAAAAAATTATAATATCCTGAAAGAAATCAAAGCTTGCTCGTTGCTGGAAACCGTTCCTTCAGGTTAATAAATCTACTTTCAAAATATCTGTAACTGATATTGGCAATAATGATTGCAGCAGAAGCACAGATCAACGACGAAATGACCTCAGATAAAAACAAGCTTTTAACGTATGGTTGAAAAAAGACAATTAGTCGTTCATTAAAAATCATAAATACAGGAAAATGAATCATATACAAACCATATGATATTCTCCCAAAAAATTTGAGGATTTTGTGTTTCAGGAATTCGGAAATAACATTCCTCGACAGCGAAAGGATCAGAATGCATGTACAAAGAAGAGTATTGAAAAGCAATATCAGCGAATAACTGCTATTAATTGCAGTTACCATTATCAACGAAAGTGTAAACTGATATCGGTTACCTATAAAAATGTATGTATAAAAGGCCACCATCAACAAAGAAACCACTACTAGCAGCCAGGTAACATTTTTTTCAAGAATTGCCTTGTTCCGACGGCTTACAATGGCAATGAATCCACCTGCCAGGAGTGCATCCATCCTGGTAAAGGTAAAGGTATAAATCGTAACCCAGTTCAGATCAAAAAGCGAAAAAGATAAGGCCAACAACTTACTGATAACAAATAAAATGACAGAAACAACAACCAGCCTTTTGGGTTTACATACAAATACGGCCAAAGGCCAGAATAAATAAAAATGCTCTTCGATGGCAAGCGACCAGAAG
>JABMQA010000701.1 GCA_013203545.1 Bacteroidota bacterium | reverse complement strand
GATTGAAGCATAGAGTCAGGGTAAGGAGTTCTGAAATTATGAAGATAATCTGGTTATAAATTAGGTTTAAAAGGATAGATTTAATTTGGTGTAGTTGGTAGCGTGTCAAGCCGGGGCGTGAAGGTAGTCACGCTCGAGCGTGACCACTCCGACTTAGAAAGGATGGTAGTTTACCATCCTTTTTTTATGGACCGCTTGGAACAATGAAATTACCTGTAAACGATTATTTTTTTTGCGACCTGATTTTTTGAAGTTGATAACATCAAAACATATGCGCCGGGTCTGAGGGTAGAAATATCAACGGAAAAATATTTGTAGATATCGAATGGATAGGTTTTCTCAAACATCATTTTGCCCATAATATTGGTGATGCTGATATCGAATGCTTTTTGGATGGGCTCAGGAAATTCAAGCCAGAAGTGTGTTTTAATGGGATTAGGGAAGATTTTAAAATCAAGATTTTTCGGATTTTCCATGATCCTGACGAGCTCAAATGTTGCAAACCGTAAAACTGTGGGCTCTGCAAAATTCTTTAAAAACAATCTTATAAACCGGATGTTCGAAAAATCACTAATATCACCAACAGCCATTGAATATTCATGTATCGGTATTCTGAATCTATACCATCTTGCAGTTTCATACGATCCGTTTGGCAGGGGTATGGGGTCTGTTTCAATAATCCCTGAAATATAATTTTCGCCCACATTCATTTTGTCGGGAGTGAGTTCGATTTTATATTGAAAGTAATTTTCGGCTTCATTGAAAACATTATCGTGGTTGATGTCTTCCACGTCAGGCATGGTGGTAGCTGCTATGGGGTAGGCCTCCGGATTTTGTACATCGGTGGGAGAGTTGCCGTCGGTGCCGTTAAAGTTTTTGTATCGTTGGAGTATACTGGAGTAAAGCGAATCAACATCATAGTCACTGCCTCGGAAATAGTGGAAATTATCGCAGGAAGGGTCAGCGATGGCCTTTTGATATGCTTCTGAATCCGGCCCAAATAGTATTAGTAAAATATTGAGGTACTTCGTGAAAAAGTATGAACATTCATCATCATCAGACAATCCATCCAATCCCACATCCTGATATTCCCTTGATCCGGATACCGGGCTGAAATTATTATACGGAGGTGGTGGAAAAGTTGGCACACAACCCCAAATCGTGGTATCAACATATCCAAAATTTTCTGAGATAGGCAAACCGTTTTCATATTGCATTCTGGAATCCATGAGAATATCTTCCGAGATATCCCCGATGTTAATATAAAGGTCACCTCCGGCTGTCTGACCATCCACAAAAGGATCCATTATCCGGAATTCGATGTACTGCACATTTTCGGTTTCAAAATCGGTTATTTCTATGTGTCGCATGATACCACCCCAGCGTGTTTCGGGATTTTTCAGGCTGCCATCCCCCACAATTCCTGCTGATATCCCGGGTATTTCTTGTGTGTCGAAATTGTATGGGCCTCTTTCCGATGGGTAAAATGCCAGGTTAATGCCAGGATTCCAATAAGGTTCAATAAGCGGGTAAAATAAATCCGGAAAAATATCAGTTTCGACTATCTCCCTTACCAGATGATTTGAAATTTCATCGTCATCAATATTTTGTGGTCTGATATGAAAGGTTGTATCATAAAATAAAGGATCGATCATGTACCAGGCAAGTTTTGCCCGGTTGAAACCACTGAGCAGGATATGGCTAAAAACTGTCTCGGGAAACATCTCTGCCTCCGTTTGTTTTTGGGGTACGCTTGATAAATGCCAGAATAAAGGTATTTTCAGACTATACGGCAACTCAAAAACATCAACGCTGTCCTGAAGCGATAAGGATTTTTTATATGGTGAATTTGATTCCTGTGGACTGCCGTGAGAAAAATCGGGATTTTTGGAAATTACATTTTGTCCGAATATGACAATTGTAACAAGCAAGATAGTAGATGTTGTTTTCATAGGGGTCACTTTTTTTGTAAAGGTAAGAAAAAAAATCACTACTGTCCGACAAAATTCTTTTTATTGATTTCAGATTCTTCGCTTCATCCCGATAGCCATCGGGATTACGCTCAGAATGACAATAATTTAGGGGCAATAGGGAGGGGG
>JABMQA010000700.1 GCA_013203545.1 Bacteroidota bacterium | reverse complement strand
CGTAAATGCCGGCGCAGAAACCCCGGGGCTCAAATGCCCCGAGGATGTCGCCGGATTGTAATCCTCCATTTAAGGCTACTTTGTGTGGAATATAAATTAAATGCGATCCGGGAGTGGGTTCAACATGGTTCCAGATCACGGGCATGTTTCTTTGCATGGGTTTGTTATTGGATATTTGTCCGGATAATTTGAGGCAATCGGGAAACTCAATCGTTGCAGGAGAACCCATTAACACAAAATAGCCTTTGCCCGGTTTACATATGCCAAGGGTATTGATACCGAACTCGGGCCAGTAAATATCATATCCGGCTATCTCCTTAATGATCATAACATCCGTACCGGCAAACAAGGATACAATGTCTGCATCACACAGGCTGATTACAGGCAACAGGTTCCAGCCCTCTTCCAGATAAAAGGTTTTGTCGGTTTCCAATCCACCCCAAATTGTCAGTTCAACCTGTTCTGTTACCTTTATTTTATAACCCTCATGTGTGTTGATATTACCGATGGTATTCACATTTTCGCCAGGCCAGTACATACCATATTCACTTTGAAGGATGATCAACTCTTCCACAATTCCGGCGAAGACCTGTTCCACATTAGGAACATCAGGATTCAGGCAGGTGGAAAAGCCTGACCAGCCGTCCGGAATGGTGATGGTTTGAGAAGGATGTATCGTAGCAATAACCGGCCCGGCTGGCAATGATTCACAATCCCCGTAGAGGGCTTTCACTTCATAATTATAATCACCTGTTTCCAATCCTACATCGGTAAAGGTTAGTGAGCTTGTATTCCCCGCCGGATTCCCATCCTTCAGGATTTGATAAGCAATCAATCCTTCCAAAGGCGCTTCCCAGGTAAGGGAAACATTATTTTCGTAAACAGATGCTACCAGATTTTCGGGCAATAAAGGTTCGTCAATAATCTGCGAAAATTCAATGTTGTCCACAAGGGATTTTGGAACACCTTCCCACATAACACCTGCATAAAAATCGATGATATCCAGTTTGAGGGGCCCAGGCTCACCTGACGGGCCCAGGCTCCACTGCGCCTGGCAAAGCATGGTATTGTTAAGGTAAAGTTTAGCCCAGTCGTTATCCAGATCAATAACTGCCCGAACGTCATTCCACATATCAGCGCTGTAAGTAAATGGCTGCCAATCAGAGTTAGCTACGATGGCAAAACCTGTTTCATCTTCGTTAAAATAGGCTTCCATACCGCTACTCCAACTGGACATCTCTCTCCATATCCCAAAGAAACCATCAAATCCCGATGGAACATAAAGCTTAAAGTTTACTGAAAATTTACCTTCGGTTTTGCCCCCCAGGTCCATGTATGCGTCATTAAGCCCTTCGATAATTAGCGAGTTGTTACCTTCAAATATCTGCTCATTCGAAACAAACGGGTCTTCGTCGCTGCCGGCGGGCGTGCTCCAGCAGTGCCAGTAATCGATCCCCATATTTTCCGCCTGAAGTACGAGTTGCTCACCAATGGTATATTCCTCAAAACCTTCTTCCAGCAAAAGGACGGAGCAGTTCATAATGGTAGCATTTACCGGAGTCGAAGGATCTGATTCGGATTCTTCAAAAACAGTGGCAATTGTGTAAACGTATTCGCCGGGCAACATACACAAATCAGCCCAACCGGTTTCGGTGGTGTAACCGTTTAATTGCCCGTCCCTGTAAATATTATAGCCATCAATTGCCCAGGTTGCAGGAGCTTCCCAGCTCAGAAAAACACTATTCCCTTCAACATTTGCCTGGGGGTTTTGTGGTGGTACGGGTTCTACATCAGGAATAACCAATGCTGTAATTTCCATTCCATCCTGAAACTCACCCAAAAAGGTTGCCTGCCCGGTGTCAATATCAATCATGTATAACCTTCCTATGGTGGTGTAACCAGCCATGTAACAAATGTTGCTGGCCTTGTGAAAGGAGATATCCATTCCTGTTAGAAAATTAACCCCCAGATTGCCAATGGTTGTGGCTTCACCGGTTGATTTATCTATCGAATGAAAATTATTATTGGTATTGTCGCACCCATACAGGTTTCCATTTCCATCACATGCGATGCCAACCATCTCACATGGATCATTGTCCATTGTGCCGATAAATGTTTCTTCCCCGGTTAACGGATCAATTTCCCATAGGTCGGATACGAGGCCGATGGGAAAAGTAAATGTTGTTGTAGATGTAAACATGGTGGTTCCATCATAAGCCAACCCGGTAATATCAGGCATAGTGGTTGCAACAAAAGTCATGGTTCCATCAGATGGATCAATGGTATAAAGACCTCCGCCATCCTGCACCGCATAAATCATATTGTTGTACCAGCAGGCACATACCAGGTTTTCATCTGCTATGGATGATCCAAGAAAATCGAAACTGCCAGGATTGCTCAGATCGAAAGAAATTACACTGCCATCTGCTCTGGACAGGTCATAAGGGGTAAAGCCAAATGCAGTAATAGAGGCCTGTACAATCACTTCCTTAAATAGCTGATCGTTATCCGGGTTTTCATCGGGGTCGGATAAGTAAGCGTGAAACATATAAGTGCCTGGTTCTGCATTCCAGTCTGCGTAAGTGATCTGCCGGGTTTCACCCGGAAGCAGATCGGGAACCCAGGCGCTGGTGCCATAGTCCACACCATTAATAATGGAGAGCTGTGCGGTTTGGGTTCCTGTACCATAGTTTTTGAGTGTTACCATCGGTGTGACCGGCCCCGGGGGGAGCAAGCCGTCGATATCAATCGAAACAATGCCCACATCATTAATAAAGCCTGCACCAATGATGTTTACGGTATAGTCTTCAGTTTCGCCATCATAAAAATCACCACATGGATCCGTTGCTGTTTCATCCCAGATACCCCTGGCACGCAGGCGATGTTCCCCATCTTGCGAAGCCATTGGAATGGTGAGCGGAATCTCATACAACTGTGCGCCAAATTCCAGATAGAAATCTTCAATCAGCATTTCATCCGCTTCAAATTCCCCGTCATCATTAAAGTCGATCCAAACACAAATGTAGTTGCCGTCGTAGCCGGTTTCTGCATAAAGGATGTAATCATCTCCGGCGGACAGGTTGGTACTCATACCGGTAAAGTCACCATAACCATCCGGGCTGCATCCTGAATTGTAATTTTCGATATCAACGAGCGCAAAGCTTTCGAAGCCATCGCCATAACTGCAATCCAAAAAAGGGATGCAGTATTGGATAACTTCCACAGGCCCGGCCGGCGCAGGGACTGTTTTTTGAGACCTTGCAAATCCCTTGCTATATACGTTTTGCGAATTTAGCAGGTTAAGATTTGCAGATAACAACAGCCCCAATACGATAAGGACTGAGATTAGAAGGTTCATTAATTTCTTCATAGCATTGAATTTTTAGGTTAAACTTATTGTGAATATTTTTCAAAGTATTTTAAGATCGAATCTTGCATATCGTCATGAACCGGCACCATGGCCCCACCAACTATCCTTAATGTCATCTTTTCGCCAAAATGGATTTTCTTTACAAAATCCAGATTGATCAACAAATGCTCCTGAACCCTGACAAAAGCGGGCAGGTTAAATTTAAGCGCCAGTGTTTCGATACCTTCACTTGCTTTGATAAGATTTCCATCAAGCGTGTAGATTAAAGCCCCTGCCTCCGATGATTCAATTTTAATCACCTGTTCGGCTTTAATAATATTTACTCCCTCCGGAAATCTGACTGCGATCTTTTTGTTGCGGTTGTCTGCCTGTGAAATATCACCGAATGAAAAGGTTTTTCCAACCAGTTTCTCAAAATCCGAATCAAGCTTTACCTTTCCTTTCATTTTTGAAAGAAAGCCTGCTATGAGTTCTTCATTTCCCGAATCTTCTACGATGATAATCCTTTCCATGTTTGATGGTTCGATTTTTCATAGTAAAAGTAAAGCGGGATAAATTAAAAACTATGACAAAATGATTATTC
This sequence comes from Bacteroidota bacterium, assembly GCA_013203545.1. Lineage (GTDB taxonomy): Bacteria > Bacteroidota > Bacteroidia > Bacteroidales > 4484-276 > JABMQA01. The sequence goes on along the minus strand of JABMQA010000700.1, from coordinate 7,716 downwards.
GTGGAGGGTGGGTTATTATTTGCAGGGGTGTGCTTTTTATTTGATTAGAAACTCTGCGCCTTTGCGAGCTAACTATTTAGGTCGAATGTCGATTAACACAGGCTCTCAAATATCCTGAAAAGCGCCTCTCTTTTACGGGAAGATACCGGCACAAGGGATTCGTCATCCATGATCAGGTGACCGCCTTCTGTTTTTTCGTAACGCAGGATGTGATCCAAATTCACCAGGTGTGATTGGTGGGTCCTGAAAAAGCCTGAGGGTTCCAGCATCTCATCGTAATCTTTCAGCGTTTTTGAAACCAGATATTTTTCGCCATTTGCCAGGAAAAACCGGGTGTAATTAACATCCGACTCCAACCTGACAATGTCGTGGATATTTACAATATGCATGCTTTCGGAAGTCCTCAGCACGATCTTTTTAACCTTATCAATATTGGCCAAAAATGCCTTGAGTTTTAATTCCGTTTTTTCACCCTGGATATTTTCATTGGCTTTGTCGATAGCCTGCAAAAGATCCCCGGCTTTGAATGGTTTCAACAGGTAATCGAGTGCGCTGAATTTGAATGCATTGATCGCGTATTCCTCATATGCGGTAATAAAAATGGTTTTAAAAGTAATGCGTTCAAATTTTTGTAACAGATCAAAACCGGTTCCATCGGGCAGGTTTATATCGAGTAAAACCAAATCGGGCCTTTTCTGGCTGATTAACTCGTATCCGGAACTTACGCTCTCGCCTTCGCCAACAATTTCCAATTCCGCTTTTGAGAGTTTCAGGATATTTTTAATGGTCTCGCGAACCCTTTGCTCGTCGTCGATAATGATGATGGATAACATAGTGTACTTTTAATCAAATATATAAATAATAGGATTTTATTGATTTACTGCATCAAAAACTTGAAAATAGAATGTTGTTCCCCCTTTCCCGTTTGAAGTAAGCCAAATTTCACCTCCCAATAAATCGGATATTTTCTTACATATCGCCAGCCCAAGTCCAATCCCTTCAAACTTTCTGGTATGGCTGTCATCCAACTGACGAAACCTGTCAAAAATCAGCTGCTGCTTATCATCAGGTATCCCTATCCCGGTGTCCTTCACATAAAAGACACATGTCCGGTCATTTATTTCAACCCCCAACTCAACAAAGCCTTCCCTGGTAAATTTGAAGGCATTGGTGATGAAATTTTTCAGGATCTTCCCAATCAAATTTTTATCTGAAAATAATTCAATTCCAGGACCCTCATCTGACGATAGCATAATTACGTCGATATTGTTTTTTTTCTTAAGGTCTCTGATAGAAAATGCTCTATTGGTAATTTCACCCAAAAATTCCCGTAGGGTAAAAACAGATTTTGTAACGCTAATTTCACCTGATTCGAGCTTTGAATAATCGAATATTGAGTCAGTAATATCCAGTAAATCTGTGCCGGCCTCAAGAATATATTGGCCATATTCAGCATACTTTTTTGAATCGAGCTCGGTGCTCCCGATCAATTCACCAAACCCGATTATGGCACTAAGCGGTGTCCTGAACTCATGGCTCATGGTAGCCAAAAAAGCTGTTTTCAGGCGGTCGCCCTCTTCTGCTTTTTCTTTTGCTTCGATAAGTGAATTTTGTAATTTTTTAATCTCAGTTATATTATGACAGGAAAATAAAAATGCGCCACCGCCTGAATCCCACGCTTCGATGGGGATCAGGTATCCGGGCGAATTCACCCAAACAAAATTTCCGAGCTTGTCCATTAACTTAAACTGAACATCACTTTTTTCAGCATTACCGGTTGTATTAAAAATCTGCTCAACAAATAAACGGTCATTTTCATGGACAAACTCCATTACAAATTTTGATTTTAACACTTCAGGATGATACCCCAGATTGTTTTCAATGGCCGGGTTGGTATAACGTATTCTGAATTTGTTGTCCAATACAAATACAAGATCCTTAAGATTTTCGATCAAATGCCTGTATCGTTTTTCAACTCTTGTTATGGTAATTTCAATTACAATCAAAAAAACGGTGAAACTTATCACTGCAAAAAGGAGTATGGCCAGTTCGCTCAATAGTGCCGGTGAGTTTAGCAATGGCTCCAGGATAAAATCCACAATTACAATGAGCAATATAAACAAGAACATAAGGCTCAAAAAAAGGTAATGCCTTTTTTCATCCATGTTTTCTGATCGAATAAATCGTTGCCAGAACAACATTAAAATGGGCAATACCCCAAGAAAATATACAATTGCCCTAAGTGTGTAGATGTAACCGGGAAGGCCCCAGTTTATACCTCCGGTTGCTTCAATCAAAGGTTTAATCTGTTCAGTGATGGTTAGCCCTGTGGTGACCAGTCCTACCATAAGTATCACAATAAATCCCACCCACGGGGATATCCTGATTTTGGTTTCCGTAAAAAAAAGATACCCCAGTACCGCATTGCTAAACGATAATGCAAAAGAACTCAACACAAGCATCGCAACAATCCCATTGCTGCTAGAGGTAAAAACGGTTCCTGATAGCGCTCCACACATGCTTACAACCGTCAACAACGAGAATTCGTAAAATAAGAGCCAGAAAAGTGTATTGTTTCCACGAATCCTGTAATACCTGTATGCAATAAATCCAAGTATTATCGAAATTGGGATGTACACAATTCCCGTAAAAACAAAAGATGAAAAGTTGATATATGCTAATCCGGGTAGTATCATATGTTGTCAAAATTACGAAAAATCATTATATTATCAGTCCGAATGTCTATTTTTGGTGCATGATAAAAAAAATGATGTCAGCCAGAACGGCAGGAAACATCCTGTTGACCCTGATGTTCCTGTTAATGGGTTTTCACATTCTGGTATTAATTGGTATCATACCAGATGAAATGGTGTGGGGCGGGCAGACGGTTGGAAATACTGTCAATAAAGGCACCCTGGAACTTGTGGCCCTTTTTTCCACAATACTCTTTTCAATAATAATTTCTATGAAATTGGAATATCTTTGGGTGGGCAAATTCACAAAAGCAATAAACATTGTCATGTGGGTGATTTTTGCTTTCTTTTTATTGAACATCATCGGAAATTTTGCCTCAACTTCAGCAGTTGAGAAATTTTTGTTCGGCCCCCTTACCATTATTATGTCAATGCTGGCACTAAGGGTAGCCATTGAAAAAAAGGGCTCATGACATCAAAAATTAAAGTTCTTTCCGTAAATACCGCTCCTGAAGGGGGCAGAAAATTTCCTGTTGAAAAAATTGAACTTCATGAGCAGGGTATTACTGGTGATATACATGCCGGAACGGTTCGCCAGGTGAGTTTGTTCAATATTTGCGAGGCGGAACGTTTTTATACCATTACAGGTGCAAAAAAACTCGATTACGGACAATTTGCCGAAAATATCATATTTAAAACAGATGATGATTTTGATGTAAATATCTTCGACAGGTTTGTAAAAAATAATGTTGTTCTTGAAGTTACCCAACAGGGCAAACCATTCCACGATCAATTCCGTGAACCGGGCAATTACGTCATGCCACGCAAAGGCATATTTTGCAGGGTTAAAAGCGGAGGGGCATTAGTGGCAGGCGATGAATTGGAATATATCCCTAAAATTTTCAAAGCCCGTATCATCACCCTTAGCGACCGGGCCAGCAAAGGGGTGTATGAAGACAAAAGCGGTCCGGCGGTTACCGGATTACTGAATGCAATATTTAAAAAACTTAGCTGGCGCCTCGAAACTGAGAATATAGTGATTCCGGATGATGAAACGAAATTAAAAAGCATACTTCAGGAATCACTGGATCTCCATTTCGATATCATTATCACCACCGGTGGTACCGGCATAGGCCCGCGGGATATAACTCCGGATGTTATGAAGGAATTCATCAAAAAGGAAATTCCTGGCATCATGGAGATGATCAGGTGGAAATATGGCATGGAAAAACCCGCCGCCCTTATCAGCCGGGCCATGGCAGGGGTTAATGATAAAACGCTGCTGTTTGCACTGCCCGGTTCGGTAAAAGCAGTGAATGAATATATGGGGGAGATCACCAAACACCTTGAACATTTGATTTATATGATTGAGGGGGTGGAAAAACATTAAGGAATACAAGTAAATGGTGTGTTGATAATTATTTATAATTCAGTGATATTTTAATGCACTAATAATCAATGCAGTTCAGCAGACACAACCTGTAGGTTTTATTTCTCACCACAACAGTTGCCATTTCACTTTAAACTCCATTATTTTTGTTTTCGATTTTAAAATTATTCCTTGAGTTTAAGCATTTATCAGTAAAATCCATCCCACTATGAGCATCAAAGAAATAATTAAAGCACAAAAAGAAAAACTTCAGCAACAGCTTGATAAAAATGAACTGGCATTGGGCGAGATCATTTTCAATAACGCCAATTGTCAGATTTTATCCCAATCAGCTGCCAGGTTCGAATTAATTGTGAGTGACAACATCACCAGTGAGACAACCGGCTATGCATTGGATATAGATAATGAGGGAAACATTGTGCCTCACATTGACAAGGACTATCCTGGTTGGGATAGAAACTCCTATGCCTGCTTGTTGCAGATTGAAAGCGAAATGCATTTGCTGGATCCTAAAAAGCACCCGGAACATAAAAAATATACACGCAAAGGGATGATAGAGCGTGTGTTGAAAGAGCGCCGGCAAAAGGCCGATACGGCGGAGTACCGCATTAAATGGGCATCGAATATATATGGCGACCACATCCTTACCAACGAAAATGGGGTGAAATACAAAATATTTCTTCGTGACTTCGAAAATGAAACGGGTTATAGCAACAGCATGGATTCCAAGTTAAATAAGCTTGGAACAACCAAACACATCATGTACGCCTTTCAGAAAATAAAGGAGAACAAGTCGTTATTTAAAAGATTGAACAAAACCTGCCCTTTTATCGAAATTTATTGCGATCCGCTGAATAAAAACAAGGTTACATGGCATTATCCACATAAACTACCGCTTGAAGAGCAATTGCTGATTTCGAGGTATTTTAAAAATTCAACATACATCGAGGGCCATAATATTAAAGAATTCCTTGGATTTATCGAGTCGGCTCAGGATAGTGAAATGATCTGCATCCGCCCTGAAGTGCGCGAAAAACTTGAAGCCGCGTTTGAAAACGATTTGCTTTGCAAACTTAAGGAGATACATACACCTGATTACAGTGCGCTCAAAATTAACCTGTTTGAGTATCAGAAGGAGGGGATAGAATTTGCGCTGTTTAAGAAATCAGCCATCATTGCTGATGAAATGGGGTTGGGAAAAACAATACAGGCCATTGGTGCTGCAATTTTGAAAAAGAATATTTTTGATTTTAAAAAGACCCTTGTCGTGTGCCCGGCTTCGCTCAAGGAGCAATGGAAAAAAGAAATTGAAAAGTTTTCGGACGAAAAAGCACTGGTGATTCAGGGAACGCCTCAGGAGCGGGCCGAACAATACCAGGATGATGAATATTTCTTCTTCATTGTAAATTATGAAACCATCCTGCGCGATCAACTGGCAATAAATAGTGCAGGGTTTGACTTTCTGATTCTGGATGAGGCACAACGCGCAAAAAATTATGAAACCAAAACCGCAAATTCATTAAAACGGATTGATGCCAGGCATAAGCTGGTGATTACAGGTACGCCTATAGAAAACCGGCTGATTGATATTTTTTCAATTGTTGGGATTTTGGATCCCTATTTTCTTGGCCCCCTTTGGGAATTTTCGTACCAGCATTGCCTGTTCGACACTGATAAGCACAATAAGATTAACGGATATTACGATTTGCAAAAACTCAATAAAAACCTTGACAAAATTTTACTTAGACGCGAAAAGCGGAAAGTAATGGACCAACTGCCAAACGTTCAGCAAATAAATATCCCTGTTAACCTATCACCGTTGCAGGCTGATTACCATGCTGCCTATGCCAGGGCAATTGCACAGATCATCCATAAAAAATTCCTGACACCTTTCGATCTTCAGCGTCTTATGTTGCTGATGTCCAACATGCGTATGGTTTGCGATTCAACCTATTTAATTGATGACGAAACCAATGAGTCGCCAAAATTGGATGAGTTGAAATATATGCTGCTCGAAAAACTGGATTTGCAAAACACCAATCGTAAAATCATCATTTTTTCGGAGTGGATTAAAGTGCATAAGCTGATAGGCAAAATGCTGCGGGATAACAACATTGGATTTGTTGAACTTAATGGAAAAATCCCCGTGAAGGCGCGTGGCGAATTGATAGGCAAATTTGAAACCAACCCGCATTACAAAATCTTTTTATCCACTGAGGCAGGTGGATCGGGACTTAACCTGCAGATTGCCGATACCCTTATAAATTTTGAGCTGCCATGGAACCCCGCCAAAAAGAACCAACGGATCGGGCGTATCGACAGGATCGGACAGAAAAGCAGTAAGCTCACCATTTTTAATTTTATAACACGTAACTCCATTGAGCAGCAAATTGCAACAGGTTTATTGGTTAAGCAAAGCCTTTTTGATGGAGTTTTAGGAGACGGTGCCAATACCAACTTTGTTGATTTCAGCAGTAAGGGCCGTTCGCAATTTATCGAGCAACTTGAAGCATTTATCAACGAAACCGAAAAACCCATACATGAAGAGGATTTGGCACCAGCATTTTCGGAAGAACCTGAGACCGTCCCCCAACATAAGAAAAGTGAGACTGAGCAGAAGGTTCCAATAGAAAAACAGGGCGAAAAATCTGAAACCGTTGAAATTGACCTTTCGGATGATGCACCAGACGAGGAAATATCAGGACAACAGGTTACTTCAGGGGCACCCGCACCAGGCCCACCCAAAACCAAAACTGAGGAATTGGAAGAGGTCATGAACAACGGCATGCAATTCCTTGCCGGACTGTTTAAAATGTCAACCGGAAAAGACATGGGTATGGAAAACCAAAAGGTTGAAATCGATAAAGAGACCGGAGAGGTAGTGATGCGGTTTAAGCTTCCGGGTTTACAATAATTTGAAATTTGTTTAAGGTCACAAATTGTGACCTTAAACAAAAAATAGGAAATAGAAGTCATGAATGAATTAGCCCCTAAGGATGCTTTAATTGTCGATAAAATTTACCGTGTGAGAAACATGCAGGTGATGTTAGACTTCGATCTTGCAGAACTTTACGGTGTAGAAACAAGAACCCTAAAACAACAAGTAAGAAGAAACATTGATCGTTTTCCAGAAGATTTTTTGTTTGAGTTGACATCCGAAGAGTGGGATTCTTTAAGATCACAATTTGTGATCTTAAAGAATGTAGGGCGAGGGCAACATTCAAAATACCTCCCGTTTGCCTTCACCGAGCAGGGAGTCGCCATGCTTTCCAGCGTTTTGAGGAGTAAGCAGGCCATCGAAATTAATATCAAGATCATGCGGATTTTTGTGAAAATGCGCAAACTGATTGCAAGCAACCTGGAAATTCTTGAAAAGATCGAAAAACTCGAAGCTGAAAATGCCGGGCAAAATGTCCAGATTGCTACAATTTACGAAGTCATAAAAGAATTAATTGAACCTACCTATAAAAACAGAAAACAAATCGGATTTAAAAGGAATAAGTAATACATTAACAAAACATTAACAAAATAAGAACTAATTTTGCCGACGTTTGTTTAATGTTATAACTACAGAAAAACATGAAAAATAATAACATTCTGATAACAGGAACCGGAAGTTATATACCAACCAGG
>JABMQA010000699.1 GCA_013203545.1 Bacteroidota bacterium | reverse complement strand
GATATCTATCGGGACTGACAGAGTTAAATTACCAATTTCCCATTTTTCCCATTCACATCCGGCATCAGGATCGCACACTGTCAGTACGGTTTGCCCTCCGCGCTCCGCTCTATGCTCTCCGCCCCCCGCTTTTCAACTCCCCAATTTCACACATGATAATTTACTATATTTGCGCAATTTTAAATTTAAATACGATGGCAAAACAACCTCGCCTTTCCTTCTGGCAGATATGGAACATGAGTTTCGGATTTTTGGGAATTCAGTTTGGGTTTGCGTTACAAAATGCAAATGTCAGCCGGATCTTTCAAACCCTGGGTGCCAATGTTGAAGACATACCCATTTTATGGATCGCTGCACCGGTGACCGGTTTACTTATCCAACCCATCATCGGTCATATGAGCGACAACACATGGGGGAGGCTGGGAAGACGGCGGCCCTATTTTCTTATAGGAGCTATACTGGCTTCACTTGCTTTGATTATCATGCCGAACTCGCCTGTTTTATGGATGGCAGCAGGAATGTTGTGGATCATGGATGCCTCGATCAATATTTCTATGGAGCCATTCCGTGCTTTTGTAGGGGATATGTTGCCATCCGAGCAACGCACCAGGGGATTTGCCATGCAAAGTTTCTTTATTGGTACCGGCGCAGTGATTGCCAGTGCGCTTCCATACATGATGACCAATTGGTTTGGGATTGCCAATACCGCACCTGAGGGTGAAATTCCACCTTCGGTACGGTGGTCGTTTTACATTGGCGCAGCCGTATTTTTTACTGCCGTATTGTGGACCGTTTTCCGAACCAAGGAGTATTCGCCTGATGAGTTGAAGGGTTTTGAAGATGAACAAAAAGCCCGGCAAATCCGGAACGATCATTCCGATGACACTACAAGGATGGAATATGATCCGGTAAAATCAGGGTCTAAAAAATATATGTGGGGTATCCTGTCATTGTTTATTGGCATTGTTGTAGCCGTTCTCATTCATTTCTTAAACTGGGAGGCAGAAGTTTATGTTCTGGCATTTGGTTTAATGGTGTTTGGAGTTATAGAGATCGTTGCCGGCCAGTTGCAACACAAAGGGCGTACTGAAAATGCACTGGTGGAAATCATGGATGATTTTACCAAAATGCCCAAAACGATGGTACAGCTTGCTGTGGTACAGTTTTTCTCATGGTTTGCCCTCTTTTCGATGTGGATTTACACCACTGCTGCCATTACCAGGCATATTTATGGTACCGTTGATACCACCTCCGAATTGTACAATACCGGCGCCGATTGGGTAGGTGTTTTGTTTGCCGTTTACAACGGATTTGCTGCCCTGGTTGCATTTTTATTGCCGGTTTTGGCGAAAGCTACCAGCCGTAAAACCACCCATATGATCTCCCTTTTTCTGGGCGGACTTGGGTTGATATCCATGTATTTTATTAAAAGCCCTGAACTTTTGGTGGTATCAATGGTTGGCGTGGGAATTGCCTGGGCAAGTATCCTGTCGATGCCTTATGCTATTCTTGCCGGCGCGCTCCCAATGAAGAAAATGGGTATATACATGGGAATTTTTAATTTCTTTATCGTGATCCCGCAAATTCTGGCAGCCACGATCCTGGGTTTTTTCACCAAGGATTTATTTTCCGGTGAGGCCATTTACACCATCATGCTTGGTGGGTTTTCAATGGTAATTGCAGGGATTCTGGTTCAGTTTGTGAATGATGTGGATGCGCCGGTGCAATAGTCTACAAAACACTTCCAGGTATAACAAATCGGAAAAATTGCGCTAAAAGTGATATGACAATTGCTGTATATCTTTACTTTGCGTATTGAATTATTCTGTCTGGTCTGCTTTATTCATAAAATCTCTCGCAAAGCCGCGAAGGCGCAAAGAAAAAGCAAATTAACAATATGTGGTTTAAATATTCAATTTCATTGTGAAAAGAGTAATCCCGGTAAAAACAGTATCAATTCAGACTTTTGCGCCTTGGCGTCTTTATATGATAAATTATTCTTAATAGATCGACATGGTTATCGAACTGAGAATAGTCGCCACTACTGATCCGAATAATTTTAGCCAGACCAGGAAACAATAATTGCAGCCAAAAACAAAATGGCCCCCAACCTTGTCATTAATACATTTTCCGAATTCGCACCGGATTCTTCCCTATGGAAAAACGACCGATGCACAACTTTTGGGACGGCCTCGAAATGTCCGCAGTATATATTGATGTGTCAGTCCCTTCAGTGCACAATCAATATTTAATAACCTTTTCTATCCAACTGCCAAAACCACCGGATATCTTAACCGTTATCACACCTACCGGGATGCCGCTTATATCAACCACAGTTTCAAAATCAGTTAAGATGAATGTTTTCAGGAGATTGGCTTTCACATCGAATAATTCCATTCTACACCCATTATATTCATCAAATCTGACATGCAGACGATTTCTTGTAGGATTTGGGAAAATTTCAGGTTGTACGCCGGAGTGTTCCTCCCACACGCCATTTGTATTCACTTCCAGTTGTTTAACAACCGAAAGCCCATGGATATTGAATTTTCCGGTATGATCAGGATATGCCCGGTCATATTCTACCTCCAAATCATACGCTACTCCATCTGACAATGAATATAGCTGAAAAGCTATTGGCTCACCCGGAATAAATCCGTCTCTTTCCTGTGTATGCAGATCGTCACCAGTCAAGACCAAACTTATATTTTCATTTGCCCAGGCCCGTACTCCGTAACATTGTCCATTTTCACCAAAAGCACCCATAAAATCACCAGGGCCGAATGGTACATTATCAAAGACGTCAGCAGGGAATCCGATAATATGTGTAATTGCATTTGCATCGGGAAATTCCCATGGTGAGACATCCACAGCACTTCGATCAGAAAACCGGACTGAGCTTGTTACTACGGTTTTCAACTCGTAACAGGCAGGGAAAATAACCTCACCTGGCGTGTCCATCAATGCAAAATAGGATGATCCGGGTTGCATTTCACCGATGGTATTGATCCCGAATTGAGGCCAGTACATATTAAAACCCACAGCCTCTTTCATGATTACCAGGCTGGATCCTTCCATCAGAGCCACCACATCTACCGGGCATTTCGAGAGCACAGGTATCAGGTTCCATCCTGCCGTTGTCTCAAGCATGCTTTCTGCGAAATTAGCTCCAACAAGGTTTAGGGTACCGGCATTTGTCATTTTAACTGCATATCCGGATGTATTCGACCAGTTGCCAAGGGTATTTGCACTTTGCGATGGCCAATACATTCCGTTAAGGTTCAGAAGAATAATCAGGTCATTCACCACCGGCGCAAACATATCCTCAATCCCGGCATCAACCGGATCTACCCATGATGAGATTCCCGACCAGCCGGGTGATAATACCAATTCATGACACTTCATGATTTGCAATGTTATATGATCGTTTGCACTAACTACACACGGATTGATCGGTTCTGAAGTGAGGATAAGTGTTACGATCCCTGATAAAATATCCGAATTTCCGGGGGTGTAGCTTGTAATCAGCGACATTGGATTATCAAACATGCCATCACCATAACCGGACCACTGTATTGCACTATAGAAATTTGCTGTTCCTTCCACAACAAAATCTTCAGTTTCACAAATTGAACCATCGGCACCAGCAGAAACAAGTGGCGCTTTTTGAATAATGAGCCCCATTTGATCGGTAACCGAACCGGCACAGGGCGAAATGGCAGTAGCCTCAATGGTCAGCATTGTACCTCCATCTTCAATATCCTGCAGGCCCGGGGTATAAACGGCATCTAAAACAAAAGGATTGTCAAAAATCCCATCACCGGATGTCTGCCATTCTGTTACAGCAAAGTTTGATGCGGTGGCAATGAGCTGCCAGGTATTGACTTCGCAAATTCCGGCGTCAGAACCTGCATTTACTGCCGGCCCCTCTATAAATTCCAGACTTATCTCATCCAGCGCAAAACCATTGCATGGATATGCTGCCATCATCTCCACGGTTAAAACAACTGCCCCACTTGTCAAATCATCAGAACCGGCTGTGTAAACCGGATTTAAGATCCCTGCATCATCGAAGGTTCCATCTCCTGCGGTGGTCCAGTAAACAAAGGCATAGGCGGATGAAATGGCATTTAACTGGTGTTGATTCGTACAAACCGTGACATCACTCCCGGCATTCATCTCAGCCAGATCAGGAAGAATAGTAAGTTGCATTTCATCCATTTCAAACAGGGTGCAGGGCCAGAAGGACGCTGCCTCCAGCGTAAGTATGACAAGTCCGTTTGAGATATCTTCAGAGCCGGGCTGATAAGTTGTGACAGGGCTCATCGGATCATCGAACATACCATCACCATTGGAAGACCATGTAAGATTCATATGATTTTCTGCAAAACCTTCGAGTGTTGCATTTTCAAATTCACAGATCGTCAAATCACTACCTGCATCCACCTCCGCTGAAGATTGGATAAGTACTTGGCCTTCCACTTCAACTTCAGGGCAACTACCTAATCCTTGCAGTTCAAGTACAAAATCGATCTCACCCGAATCATCAGGGCCGAAAAAGTATGTCGGATGCAAGAGGGTATTGTCATCAAAATAGCCTGTCCCACCCGTTGACCAGGAGAGGGAAGTATAATTTTCGGCATAGACACCATCCAGAAGAACAGCAAGCACATCATCACAGATGATCATTGGATCAATCAATGCAAATGGTTCAGTTGTAATTGTCAATACCATGGAGGAAGTATCCGATTCGAAGCACATCATTCCCGGGTATGCAATGAGCGAAAGTTCCACCTCACCGGCAAGAATATCACCATCACCCGGGTAATAACTTGTGTTCAAATTTTCGGGATCATCAAAAGTACCATCACCACCGGTAATCCATTCAAAACTATCTTCATGACTTACCTGTCCGGTTAAAAATACGGAACCCGTCTCACAAATGGTCATATCAGGACCTGCAATGGCTTCAGCATTTTCGCTAACGAAAATATATTGTGAATAATCGTTTGTACATCCGTTGCCGTCTGTAACAAGGCAGTTGTAGTGACCCTTGTTGCTGACATCAGCATTGGTAATAACAGGATACTGTTCTGATGAAACAAATCCTGAAGGCCCCGTCCAACTGTATGACTGGATATAATTTTCTGCAAGTTCGTAAATTTCGATGGCATAATCTTCCGTTTCACCATAATCGAAATTCCCGCAGGGCTGAATGGTTTGGGTATCCATTCCTTCCCGGCAAACGATGCGCATTTTTGTGGTCCCCAACACAGCATCAACAGGAACCATCATTTCAATCCAGTAAGTTTCCTCCCACCAGGTGGTGTAGAGCTCGGAAACCATCTCACTGCTATCTTCAAAATCACCATCGCGGTTCCAGTCGATGTAAACTTTGCCACTCATTTCCGACATCATATCGCAGTATCCCAGACCAACCTGCATATTAACAATCTCACCAAGTGCCATTTCGGTTTTCATATTGGTAAAATCACTGTATTCCTCACAAATTCCAAAAGTATTGTTGTTGATATCACCGACAATCACCTCCGAAACGATGGGGCCGCCCCACATGTTCGCTCCTGAACTACAATAGGAAGGCATGTCGCAGCCTACAGTACAATAATTTTGTACAGAATCATAAGCCCAGGCATCAGCGTAAAGTTCAATGGAACTGCCCTCGCAAACGGGTTGGTTCGTCCAGGCCATCAACTCAGGAGGCTGATTAACTGAGTACGACAATTCAGCAAGTGCTGAATATCCCACAACATCTTTAACCAGAACCCACACGGTGGTATCCGCAACAGCAGTTAAACCTATTGAGGATGAGGTTTCGCCGGTACTCCACAGGAACGTATAGGGCGGCGTCCCGCCACTAACCGATGCGGACAACGTGGCCGTTTCACCATAACAGAAGGATTGCGACTTCCCGGATCCGATATTCACAGCCAGCCCACCACCACTTGTAATGTTAACGGAATAATCCTCGGCTTCACCATACTCATATTCGTCACAGGCATTAAATCCAGACTGCATGTAAACACTTCGTACCCGCATACGATGAGTGCCCGGGTATGCTGAAACGGGCACCTCAACATTGGCTGTGTAATCAAACCATCCAAATTCACAATAGAGGTCTGTTACCAGTTTCTCATCCGTATCATTAAAAATATGATCGTTATCAAAATCAATCCAAACCGAAACATACATGTTGTCTGATCCTGTCTGGATGGTCAGTGCATAGTTTTCCCCCTGCTCAAGATCCGTTGAGAGATAAGTGTAATCCCCAAATCCCATGTCGCTGCATCCGGACCACTCGTTATTTAAGGTGTTTAGTTTGACTGTTTCGAGATCATACATCCAGTCGCAGCCCATCATATAAAGCCATTCGCAATAGGGTTCGGGTTCGACATAAATATTGAGGGTATCATAGTCGTTCAGGGGGTTCTGATCCTGTGGGTTGGAAAGTTTTGCAATAATTTCGTAGTACCCCGGAACAGACATATCTGCCGTCTGACTGAAAGTATAATCGTAAAAATTCCAGGGTTCGATGGACTCACTCACCATTTCGGTAATCCAGTCACCACCATTTATCTGGTAGGAAACCGAAGTATTCGACATGGGATAAAAACCCTCGTTGGTAAGACTGACGGTGATATACTCTTCATCGGAGAGCAAATCCATGGGTGGTGCAAAAAACATGTCATGCAGATAAATTGAAAGATCATAGTCGGCAGCAGGAATGTCAAATTCATCGGCACCGATATCCGGCATCATCATATCCCTGGCATCCCCATCAATGTCGTCATCCACGACAAATTCAACAGGTGTTGCTTTTCCGTCTAGGAAAGGACAATAGGTATGCAGATTGATTTCATCAGCAAACTCAGGATCAGTTTCAATTGAATTTGAATCAAAACCCGACAGCTGCTGCCATTGTGAAAGGCTTGAATATTCTGCACCGTTAAAATGTGCAATTTGAGGTCCGGTAACATAGAAGCTATTGAAATCACATTCATCCAAATAAAGATTCTCGTAGCATTGTTCCGAGTAATAAATTGCGAGGCCACCCGAGGTATTGGAAAAAATATTGTTCAGTATGTTGTTGTTGAACTGAATCCCTTCGTCGAAACAACTCAATTCGATACAGGATGAATATTCCTCTTCTACACCATAAACATTTATGCTGTTGTAAAACACATCCGTTTTTGCACACTGTCGCAGGTAAATACCTACAGCAAAATCCTCACCGGCATTCAGGGAAATAAAATTATTGGCCAGCAAACCGCGCTCTCCAAGGGAATTATCACAATATTTCAACCTGATACCAAACATATCGTGGCTTGATGGTTGAAGTGCGATCTGGTTTTTATCGATACGGAAACCCGACTGGATATATGCCATTTCTATTCCAATGTGGAAAGCTTCGGTGGAGTTTATTCCGGTAATTATATTGCTTGAAATTATAGGGTTACCAACATAGTTCACATACACGCCAATGGAATAAAAATCAAGAACCTGATTTCCCGAAATTTCTACATCCCAATCCGCATCATCACCTGTTCCCGATCCAATATAGTAAATCCCGTAGGAGCCATACAACAGGCTGTTGTTTCTGATTAAAATATCATGATTCGCACCATTATTGGCGTATACCAAAGCATTATCCGGTGAAATATTTCCGGGTCCGTTCACACCCTGGATCAGGTTATTCTCAATGATAATATCATGGGAATTGGAAAAGGCTAGACAACGGGCATAGGTTGACTCATAATTGGTGATTCCATAAGACCTGATCTTCAACCCGTTGATGGTCACATATGATGCGCCTTCAAAAGCAAAAACAAAGTTTTCGTTGATGCTGCTGTTGCTTACCTGGGCAGTATCTGAAAAATTGGGGTCTGAAGTAAAAGTTACCCGTTTTTCTTCAGAGGACCCTTCGATGGCAGGAATCACAAAAGGATCCCAGTAAACACCCGGTCTGAGATGGAGACTCACATTGTCGCTAATACCACGTTCATCCAGTGCATCCAGCGCAACGTTCAGGTCTTCGAAATCCGGGTCATCGCCACCAACGGTATAGATCCCATACATGGCATTGGTAAAATTGAATGGCTCATCCCATTGAATGAAATTATCTGCTTCATCATTCTCACAAACATCACCATCTACGTCAAGCTGATAGGATATGGTGTACTCTCCAAGGGTAATATTCTCCGGGATATCAAGCAGATCAAAGCTGTGGCTGATATTTGCAAATCCGCCAACTTGCAAAGGTCCTACCCACTCCTCCCCTATTTGATAGTAATCATCACCACCCGGATATTCCCGGATATAATATTGAATCCTTCCACTCTCCTGGGTTGGGTGAGCACCGTTGTTGATTACCCTGTGATTGATGATAAGATTCGTACCGTAAATTTCCGATTCACGAAACTCCAACACATCGGCCAGGTTGCCACACTCACCGGCAAATCCCATATCGTATGCAGAACTTGGTCTTTCATGGGTATAATCCCTCGCCGCTTCCACATAAAAATTGAACTCTGTATATTGGCCTTCAATCCCATGTTCGATGTGAAATGGTGGGTCATTTGTCCAGTCAACTATAATATATGGATTTTGCGGATTACTGGCCAGCACCCTAGATACCCTGTATTCCTCAGCACCCTCAACCGGTGTAAAATCCACATGTACACTCCAGGGGTAAACTCCCTTGGTTGCTGTAACAACAGATGGGGCTAATTTTTTCCAACCGGCATCCTCATTGCTGAAATCGCTCATATGATCAGTGAGAGGTTCGTTGGTACACCTCACCCAATAATAATAGGATTTTCCTGGATCGGTCTCAGTATCTGCAAAGCTATTACCCTGGAACCATGAGGAGTATTCCTCAGCATACCAATAGCCCGAATACTCGCTTCTGTATACTTTATTGTAAGATGCACCCGATGTGGGAATCCAGGAAATCATGACATATTCATCAAAAACACCATCGGTGGCGGTTAAATTGGTCGGTGGCAAGAACCTAACCCAACCAGTATCGCCATCGCCAAATCCGGTGGGATTGGTACCTGAAGGATTATTTGCTGCTTTTACCCAATACATATAATCACCTCCGGGCGTCACATTGTAATCGAAATACTCCTGCACGGTAATCCATTCCGACTTTGCGTATGCTGAACCCGGATCGTTGCCAGTTGACTTCCACACCTGGTAATGCGTAGCCCCTTCAATGGAATTCCAGCTAACCCTGATCCTATCGTCATAGCTTCCATCACTGGCATCGGCATCAGGTGCATTGGCCCAGGCCCGGTATCCGGAGGTCAACTCACTGTAACCTGGCGACTGCCTGTATCCGGTTGAACTCAGGGCAGACTTGACCCAGTAGTAATAATCTGTTCCCGGCAGCACCGTGTTATCATTGTAATATTGGATACTCGACCAGTTTGTGGTCAGGGCCTGAGCTGTCTCCAGATCGTTTATCAGGCTTCTGTACACTTTGAAATGTGTACCTGCAGGAACCGGATCCCATGTAATTTTTATACGATCCTGGTATGTTCCCTGCGAGGCTTCCACATCTGCCGGTGGCTCAAGCTTTGACCAACCCTGGTCCTTGTGGCTGAAAGCGCCGGCCCGGTAACCCTGGTCACTGTAACTGGCTTTTACCCAGTAATAATAATCTTCACCACCTTCTGCTGTATTATCCAAAGCAACATTGTAAGACTGCCATCCGTTTCCAAGTGCCTCAGCATTAAACGGGTTGTTGGCAATGTTTCGGAATACACGATAGTAAACAGGCCCCAGCGGATCAGTGGGTGCTTCCCAGGTAAGATTTACCCAATAGCCTGTACCGTCGGAAGCCTGGACATTCTGAACCTGCATGGGTACATGTATTTCTACCTGTTGGGGGAAAGTGTACTCGTTATCAAACTCATCGGTTTCCGGCACTTCGTGTTTATAGTCGATGATGGCACCGGCATAATAGGTACCATGTTCAATTTCCGGAGGCAGGTCGGCAAGGTTAATTTCCAGCTCGGCAGAACCATAAACGCCTGCCTGCAGGCTTAGGAGTTCCACTTCGCCAATGAGGTAATCTTTTTTGGAAATAGTAGCATTGGTGGAGAGGTAAAACCCTACTGAAAATGGATCTGATCTGGTTTCGGGTTGATTATTAAATGCAGTAATTATCATATCAACCTGATTGTCATCAACCGTGCATGCACCGGAAGAAATCAAAAGATTTGGATAATAGTTCGGTTCGATATCTGTTTTCCATGCGCCACGCCCGTAGGTTGCTGCAAAGAGCTGATCCTGGGATTCACCATAATAAATATCCAGGTCTCTTACCCGTACACTTACCGGCAAGCCTGTTTTAAAGAGAACCCACCTGGTCATTTTGGCATCTTTATAGTAGACACCCACATCGGTTCCAATATACAAACCTTCATCAGTTCCTTCATGAAACCTTATGCAATTAATGGGTACGAGGGGCAAATCCAAACTAATATCATCCCAGTTCCCACCTCCATCGGTTGATTTCCAAATCCGTTTGCCCTGTGACATATAGAGGGTAAAAATATCCTCCGGGTGGCTCTCAATCCATTGGATAGTCTCCCTTCCGTATAAAGGCTTATTGAGTTGATACCATACCGGGGTTGGGCCAAGTGCATTGATGGTTTTAAACAGCTTGTTGTTTTTACTCACAATGTAGAGTATCTCTCTATTTGCCGGACATTGTTCAATGTGCATAATTTCCTGCCCGGAGGTTAATCCTTCAGTAATGTTTTGCCATGTCACATCATGAGGATCCTCGGTGGTAACATTGGTACTTCTCCATAGATCTTTATAGCCCAGAAACATGATATCCGAATTTATCTTATCGAGGATATATGGAGTAATCCAGTCGCCGGCGTCAGGAATGCCATTGATGGAATCATGGGTTATACCTTTGAACATGTCCACTCCGGAAACCCCGCCATTGAGGGTTCGGCTGATATTGCCATGCTGTACACTGGCATACATGATGTTGTTGTTATTCCTATCGATAAGGCAATTCATACCATCCCCACCATTCTGATGAAAGAAATCATTGCCATAGGAAACATAGGTACCTCCATCCTGATGCCCTGTTATTAGCTGGTTTGGGTTGTGTGATCCGGCATCCATCCGGTAGATCTGGGCGATAACCATACCGTCATTAAGTATATCCCAATTTTGTCCGCCATCACCACTGGAAAAAACACCCCCATCATTCCCGACATATAATCTCCCGTTGTGAGGTGAAAACTCAAAAACATGCTGATCGGCATGAATCTCTCCCGCATTAACCAACTGGCCCCAATCGTCACCTGCATTGTAGGACTTATAAACGGTAACCATCCCGCCATAAATAATATCAGCATTATTCGGATCAACGGCCATAACCAGATTATAGCCACCCTGCCCCTCGTGTTTCAAGGTATCGGCTGTCTTTTTATCAAAATGATCCCCACCATCATAGGAGACATAAAGTGCTTTGAATTTTTTATCCTGGGTTTGAAAGAAATATACACGTTCAGGATCATCGGGGCTAACACCGATGGCACCCCTGCTTCCTCTTTCAAGATTGTCACTAAGCTTATCCCAGTTATGACCAAAATCATCCGACCTGTAAATATCTCCCATTATTTCAGCATAAAGTATTTCACTTGTTCCGGGTTTATAAACGAGGTCCTTAACAGGTCTGGAAAGTGTATCCATCCGTGTCCAGAGTCCGCCATCATCAATAGATTTGTAGATTCCTTTGCTCGTGGCCGCCAGGAGTATGTTCGGCGATCCCGGCTCCATCAACAACCTGTTCACCTCCAAATCACCCATACCATCACTGCTTTCTTC
Organism: Bacteroidota bacterium; assembly: GCA_013203545.1. Classification (GTDB taxonomy): domain Bacteria; phylum Bacteroidota; class Bacteroidia; order Bacteroidales; family 4484-276; genus JABMQA01. The sequence continues at coordinate 1,117 of JABMQA010000699.1, read as the reverse complement.
CCACGTTTGCCCTCCATTTGTGGATTTATAAACACCCAGGCCGGCAGCATGAAAACTGTCGCGGTCGCCTGTCCCAATATAAATGATGTCAGGATCGGCAGGATGTATGGCAATGGACGAAACACCGAGTGTGGGCAGATTATCAGTGTTCATATTAATCCATGACACTCCGCCATCCGTGGTTTTCCAGAGTCCGCCGGCAGGTGCACCTGCAAAGATAATATCCGGATCAGTGGGATGAAATGCCAGGCTTGCAATCCGGCCCATTCCTGATAACTGACCTGAATTATAAGGAGCCGGGAAATTATGAGGACCAAGCGAAGTCCATGTTCCCAGCGCACCATCTGTTGGATATTTCTGAATGAATTCTTTATATTCATTAATAATATCCCTTGACGATTGCAAGGTCCCATCCGCTAAAACCCTTCCTCTCATCAGGGACTCCCAGCGCCTGAATTGTTTGTAGCCGCTGTGGCTGATAATTTCCTTTCCTTCCCAGAAATTGTCGAACTCTTCAACAAGCTCAATGAAGTTTAAATTTGGACTGGCAATCTTCTGCTGCCAGTAATCCCAGCTTGCAGTATCCTTTTCAACGGATTTTTGCTGGGCATAACTTCCCATGGTAAGTAAAATGGGGACAATGATCAATAGGTAAATTAATTTTTTCATAAACTGGATATTGTTTGGTTAGGTTACATTCATTTCAAAATCAGAATAATTTTCAAGAACCCCTTCAAGGATGTTGATCTCCTTGTATGGATCCCCGGCAGGATTTTTTCTACAATATTCCAGGAGCCGGTCAAGCTGTTCGGTATTGCCTTCGGCCTGGATCAGGACATCGCCATCACCATGATAGCCGGCCTTTCCGGTAACATTCAGGTTTCTGGCTTTCTTAAGGATCAGGAGTACGAAACCTGTATTTCTGAGGTTTCCTTTGATTAAAATATCGAAATGTTTTTTCATCATAACAGTTTCTTTACTTACAAAGGCAAAGGTACCGTGTGGCAATGGTGTAAGTCAAATTTTTAGGGGGGACAAATGGGGGACATGGGGGGAAATTTGGAATGAAGAATGAAGAATGTGGAATGTAGAATGTAGAATGTAGAATGTAGAATGT